>JAUPTY010000079.1 GCA_030917845.1 Actinomycetota bacterium
CCGGAACCCCGGGAGACGATCTCCGCCCCCATCGACGCCGCCATCTGCTCGGCTGAGAGCTCGATCACGACAGCTTCCCGGCCAGCTCGCCCAAGTGGCGGCGGGCCACTTCCCGGTCGTCGAATGGAATCTTCCTGCCATTCTCGAATTCCTGGCCCTGCTCGTGACCCTTGCCGGCGATCACAACCGTGTCCCCCGGTCCGGCTTCGCGGATTGCCAGACCGATAGCGGCGTCGCGATCCGGCTCGACGATCACCGATTCCCGGTCCTCTATACCGGCGAGTATGTCCTCGATTATCTGCGCGGGGTCTTCCGAGCGGGGGTTGTCAGAGGTAATCACGGTGAGGTCGGAGAGCTCGGCCCCGGCCCTCCCCATCAGGGGACGCTTGGCCCGGTCCCGGTCACCTCCCGCGCCGACGACGGCGATCAGCTGGCCCCAGGTCAGTTCCCGGGCGGCCCGCATCACGTTCTCGACTGAGTCAGGGGTATGCGCGTAGTCGACCAGCACGGCAAATGACTGCCCTTCGTCGATCGGTTCGAAACGCCCGGGCACCCGGCCCGCCCCCGAAAGCCCGGCGACGGCTTCATCCGGATCGACTCCCAGCGCGATTGCGCCAGCCAGGGCAGCCAGGGCGTTGGCCACGTTGAATGCTCCGGGCAGGGCGGTCCGGATCGACAGATCGCCATATTCGGACTGGACAGTGAAGCTGGCGCCGCTGACGTCGAAGCTCACGTCCACAGCCGAATAGTCGGCAGCCGACCCTTCTGCCGAATAGGTCAGGCAGTCGAACTCGGCGGCGAGACGCTGGCCGTACTCGTCATCGAGATTGACCACGGAAGCTTCGGGGCCGGTGGCAAAAAGCAGGCGTTTCGCCTGGAAGTAATCCTCCATGTCGGTGTGGAAGTCGAGATGGTCCTGGGTCAGGTTGGTGAATATGGCCAGGTCAAAGTCGATCGCATCAGCGCGATGCATGACCATCGCGTGGGAGGAGACTTCCATCACACAGGCCTCGTCGCCGGCATCAACCATGCGGCGAAAGGAAGCCTGGAGGTCGATTGCTTCGGGAGTAGTTCGCTCGACTTCCTTTTCCTCGCCGCCGACGATCTGCTTGACGGTGCCCAACAGGCCGCTCGGAATGCCGCCTTCCTCGAGGATGTCGCGCAGCAGGAAGGCGGTGGTTGTCTTGCCGTTTGTTCCGGTGATTCCGGCCAGCTTCATCTCGCTGGTCGGGTCGCCGTTGAAGGTGGCGGCGACCGGAGCCATCGCCGCGCGGGAATCGCCGACGATCACCTGAGGCACCTCGATGTCGAGCTTCCGTTCGCAGAGCAGGGCGGCGGCCCCCGCCTCCACCGCCGCCGGGGCGAAGTCATGACCGTCGCTGGCAAGCCCCTTGACGCAGAAGAAAAGTGCGCCGGGTGCCACTTTCCGGTTGTCGAAGGCAAGCGAAGCTATATCGGTGCCCGGGTCGCCGATCAATTCGGACGAGGCCAGATCCCGGGCGAGTTGGTCCAGCCGCATGGCCATGATTCTAGTTGGCGGGGTCCCCGGAAACGGGGGACGCGCTACCGCTCACTGATCGGTCGGAACGCCGAGGTAGGGCAGGGTGAATGCCGCCAGCTCGCCGAATCCGGGGGCGGCTGCTTCGGCGCCGGTGTGTCCGTTCTTCGGTTCATTGACCATCACCGAGACCACGATTGCCGGATCGTTGGCCGGGGCAACTCCCATGAAGGAAGCGACATACCGGGTGTCCGAGTAGCCGTCCTCGGTCGCGATCTGGGCAGTACCGGTCTTGCCGGCGAGCGTGTATCCGGGCACCGATACTTCGGAAGCGGTGCCGCCGGGGGCCAGCACGCCCTCCAGCATGTCCCTTACCTGGGCCGCGACTTCCGGAGAGATGATCCGGTGACCCTTGTCTTCCGGAACCTCTTCACCGTTGACCTTCTCGATCAGGCGGGGTTCCCTCAGAACTCCGCCGTTGGCGAGCGCGCCGTAGGCCTGGACCATCTGGATCGGGGTGACTGCTAGTCCCTGACCGATCGGGACGTTGCCGATCGTCGATCCCGACCAGTCGCTGTAGGGAAGAACGATTCCCTGTTCCTCACCCGGGAAGTCAATCCCGGTCTGCTTGCCGAAGCCCCAGCGATCGATCCACTTGCTGAATTTCCGCCCGCCCATCTCAAGCCCGATCGTTACCGCGCCGACGTTCGATGACTGGGCGAGGATGCCACCCACGTCGAGAGTGACCGTCCCGCGGGCGTGACTCTCTTCGATTACCCGGTCGTATATCTGGATCGACGGGGCGAGGGTGAAAGTGCTGGTCGGGCTCACGGTTCCGCTTTCCAGAGCGGAAGCGACCGTGAAAGCCTTGAATGTCGAGCCGGGCTCATATGTGTACGAGGTGCCGACATTCAGCAGATCTTCCGGATCGGCCTCGCTCAGGTCATCGAGATCGACCGGCGGCCAGTTCGCCATGGCGAGGATGTCCGAGGTCTTGGCGTCCATGACCACGGCCGAGGCATTGACCGGGTCGTGATACTCGCCAATCTCCGCCAGCACCCGCTCGGCTTCCGCCTGGATAGTCGCATCGAGGGTGAGCTGCACCGGCTGGCCGTCCTCGGCGTCACGAACGTTCTCGAGGCTGATCGGATCTCCGAGTGCGTCCTTGACCAGCCGTCGCTCTCCGTTTACTCCGGTCAGGAGTTCGTCCTGCGAGGCCTCGATTCCGGTCAGGCCGGCGCCCTCGTCACTGACGGCCCCGATCACCTGCGAGGCAATGTCACCCTGCGGGCGGACCCTCAGGGTGTCCGGGAGCTGGCCGATGCCCTCCAGGTTCAGCTTCTCCACCGCCCCGGCCTTCTTCAGGTCGACCTTGCGATCCACGTATGAGAATCCGCCGGGCTGGGTGATCGCGTCAAGGACTTCTTCCGGGCTCGATTCAAGTGCTTTGGCGACCATTTCGGCCTCCTTCGGCGGGTCCTTGATCTGGTACGGAGTCGCGTAGATGGTCGCACCTGGCTCCGACCCGGCGAGCGGCTGGCCGTTGCGATCGAGGATCGATCCGCGCAGTCCGGGAACCTCGATGATGTCTTCCTGCTGGCTGGCGGCCTGGGAAGCCAGGGACTCACCCTGTAGCGCCTGGAGATGGAAAGCCCTTACGAAGAGTCCGATCAGGAGAAGCAGACTGACCGCGAAGAGGATGCCGATCCGACGCTCGAGACGGCGATGCATCAGCCTCCGGCCGCCAGCCTTGCGGCGGCCGCCGCATAGTCGGATTCCCTGAATGACCGGTAGACGATTCCGTCGGGTTCAGGCAGATACATCCCTTCGGCCGTGGCCTGATCCTGAACCCTTGGCATGGCCAGCGCCGCTGTCTGGGATGACTTGAGGATGGCGTTCTGCCGTTCGATCGCTTCGATCTGCGTCTCGAGTTTGCTGGCCGTGGCGCCGTAGCTGACCGTGAACACGTTGACCGCGACGATGAAGAGCAGTAGCGCTCCGATCACGAAGATCCAGCGCCGCCCCGTTGCGGCGGTCCGGACCACTCCGGACTCGGGGAAGTGAGTGACGACCTGGGCCGTACGACCGATCAGACGAAGGCCTGTTTGGTTTCGGGACCCGGGGCGGCGACGAACGCCGGGCCGACGTCGCGGCGTCGGCCTGCGGGCCGGAGAACGCTGGGGCAGGACCGGGATTGTGCGTGCGGGAGCACCCATCAGTGCGCCCCTTCCCTTTCGGCAAGTTTCAGGGCGCCTCGGAGCCGGGCCGAACGGGCTCTCGGATTGGCCGCAACCTCGTCGTCGTCAGCCGAGATCGGACGACGGGTCAGGACTTCGGCTTCCGGCTCATGGCCACAGATGCAGACCGGAAGCTCCGGCGGACAGGTGCAGCCGGTCGCAAGTTCATTGAAGAAGCGCTTGATCCGACGGTCCTCCAGCGAGTGGAAGGAAATGACCGCGATCCTCCCGCCGATTTCCAGGGTGTCCCAGGCGATAGGCAACGCGGCATCGACCGCTTCAAGTTCGCCGTTGACGGCAATCCGGAGGGCCTGGAAGCTTCGCCGGGCCGGGTGGCCCGATCCGAAGCGGGCGGCGGCGGGCATGCCGGCCTTGATCGCATCGACCAGGTCCGAAGTCGTGTGAAGCGGCCGGCGGGCGACGATCTGACGGCTGATCCCGCCGGCGTATCGTTCCTCGCCGAGGTCCCGAAGCATGCGGCTGATCTGCTGCTCGCTCCAGGTGTTGAGGATCTCTTCGGCGGTGAGGCTCTGGCGCGGATCCATCCGCATGTCCAGAGGCGCATCATGTGAATAGGAGAAGCCGCGGTCGGCGGCGTCCACCTGTAGTGAAGACATCCCGAGATCCATGTACAGCGCGGAGGCCCGAATTCCTTCGTTTTGCAGGTCTTTAAGCCCCAAGCTGAACTCCGAGGCGATGAAGCGGGTCCGGCATTTGGCTTGGGTTTCGAACTCCTGGAAGCGGGCCTCGGCGACGGGGTCACGGTCGATCGCGATCAGGGTGCCTTCCGGCCCGATCCGATCAGCGACGAGACGGGCATGGCCCCCGGCCCCGAAAGTGCAGTCGATCACGGTCTCTCCGGGCTGGGGACCGATCAGGTCGACCAGCTCCAGAGCGAGGACCGGCAGATGCCCGCGCGGACTCTGCTCGGGCCGGTCACTGGAGTTGCCGGCAATGTTCACCTTTACTCCGATCGGGGCGAGCCGCGCTGCCGCGGTCACTCCGTGCTCCCGGCAAGGTTTTCGGCCACGTCTGCGAACTGGCCCTGAAGTTCTTCGTTCTTCCTGGTCCAGGCTTCGTTGCTCCAGATTTCGATGTAGTCCCCGGCGCCGATCACCGAACAAGGTCCGTCGAGTCCGGCCATCGACTTGAGCGGTTCGGGTATGCGGATCCGGCCGGCTGCGTCAAGCTCGCCTTCGTCGGCGCTGGCGTTGAGCATCCGCCGCAGGTCGCGGGCGTTGGAGCCGAAGGGGCTGTGGGGTGCGACGTAGCGCTGCTCCATCGCATCGAAGTCCTTGGTCGCGTACAGCCACAGGCAGGCATCCGGTCCCTTGGCAAGAACGTAACCGTCGTCGAGCGCGGCACGGAACTTGCGAGGCACCGTCAGGCGGTCCTTGGAATCGAGGCTGTGTTCGTGCTGGCCTCTGAACGCCACCGCTCCGCTTCCTTTCTTTGCCTCGCCTTGGGGTGACCGGGAAAGAGTTGGGCCGGGGTGGTGAGAGCGGGAGGAGCTCCATCACCCCGGCCCTTGGCTTCAACTCGAAAAGCAACATAACCCACTTTGCCCCACTTTGCAACACAACCCCCCACTTTCTTCCAAATCATGCAACCGCCGTTGCATCCCACCCAGCGCCCAGCGGACAGTCGACGCCAACCACAGCCCCGGAATTCACGAGATGCAAGTTGGCGGCACATATCGCCGTAAACCTGCATCTCGAACTTTTTGCTGCGCCTCCGCAAGCGGTACCCGGCCGCAGGCCATAAGCTCCCGACATGTCCGAAGTCGCCCATGCGAACGCTCTGCGGGGAGCAGAGTTCAAGAAGCTCATGGGATCCGCGAAGACCTGGATCATCATCCTCATCTGCAGTGCCGTGATCGCTGCCGCCGGCGCGATAATCGGCCCGGTCTTTGCTGCGGGCGGCTTCGTGATCACTTTCCTGACCGGCATCGCGATCACTTTTTTCATGGCCGACCACCGGGCAGCCCATGCCTTCTACGAGGCCTACGCCAATGCCCGGGGTCTGACCAAGTGGACGGCGAAATCGCTGGGCGGTTCAACACCGCTGCTGAGGAAGGGCGACAAGCAGCGGGTCGACGTCCTCTTCGAGGGTGAACTCGCGCCCGGCCTGGAGGGGCAGCTGGCGCTCTGGAACTTCATCGTCGAGAGCCGGGACAGCAAGGGCAACGAGACCGAGGTCAACTACCCGTTCACGCTCGTCCTGTTCAGCCTGCCGGAAACCCTCCAGCACCTGCGGGACATCCGGGTCCAGAAGAAATCGGGCTTCAAGGCGCTGGAGAAGTTCGAGGATTCATTCCGCCGCAGTCATGAACGGGTCACCCTGGAGAGCGAAGCGATGCGGGACCGCTACGAGATCTTCAAAGGCAAGGACGAGAACGACGTCTGGGTTCGGCGGCTGTTCTCCCCCAGCTTCATCGTCTGGCTGAGTGAAGCTCCGCCGGAGAAGTTCGGCTTCGAACTCGAGAACGGATGGCTCTGCGTATATGTGCCGAAACACCGGGACAGCGCCGAGGGACTTGACGAGATGATCACCATTGGCACCACGGTGGCCGCGCGCCTCAGGGAAGAGGCGGAGCAGAGCACACCGGCAACCGAAAGCGAGACCGGTCAGTGAGCGAAAAGGACGAATCAACTCCGGATCAGGCGCCAGCCGAGGTGGCACCCGGAACGATGGCCGGGGCGAATGCCGCCGGCTCCGCCCCGGTCACCCATGCCAATCAGCTGCGCCGCGACGAGTTCCGGAAGATGATGAGGAAGATCTCTTCCTGGGTCTGGCTGCTCGCGCTTTCAATAGTCGCCGGCGGATTTTTCGGAGCCATGCTCGGCCCGGCGATCGGTGGTGCGGTCTTCGTGGTCGTCTTCCTGATTGTGCTGCTGGTGATCTTCATGATCGCCGACAGCCGGGCCGAAGACGCCTTCTACAACTCCTATTGCGAGTCCCACGGGCTGACCCGGATCGACAATCCCTCGATCGGCGGCCTGACCCCGCTGCTGCGCAAGGGCGACGAACGCGAGACCGACGAGATGTTCCACGGCGAGTTGGCTCCCGGTATCAACGGAGACCTTGTGCTGTTCACCTACACCGAGGTGTCCCGGGACAGCGATGGCGATCGCCAGGAGACCAATTATCCGTTCACCCTGGTCCACGTCGAGATGCCCGAGATCGTCGCCCACCTGCCCGAACTCAGGGTCCAGGGCAAGTTCGGTTTCAAGTTCCTCGAAGGCTTCGAGGACAAGTTCCGTGGCGACCACGAGCGGGTCACGCTGGAAAGCGAAGCAATGGGTGACCGCTATGAGATCTTTGTCCGAAAGGAGCAGGATCCGGTTTGGGTTCGCCGGCTCTTCTCTCCCAGCTTCATCGTCTGGCTGACCGAGAGTCCGCCCAAGTCGTTCGCTTTCGAAGTCGAGGACGGTCATCTGATTGCTTTCATTTCGAAGCACATGGATGACGTCGAAGGTCTCGAAGAAGTGACCCGCGTCGGAACCTTCGTCGCCGAACGACTCCTCACCGAAGTGGCCGAAACCTCACCCAGAACCGACCGCGAGACTACCTGACCACGAGCCCTCCCGGGCAACGTGCTCAGTAGCCAACGTTGATCAGGCTGTCGGCGTTGGCGGCCAGCGCGGCGACGATCAGCAGCAGGACCGACGGCACAAGGACCAAGGCGATCACCAGCTGGATCTTCGGAGCAGCCCGAGCGGCCTCCTCCTCAATTGCCCGTCGCTGGTCCTGCCTGAGGGTGGCCGACTGGCGACGCAATTGATCGGCTAGTGGTGAGCCGAGCCGCCGGGAGCGCTCGAGCGTGGAGCAGAGCGAGGTGATTTCGGTTCCTCCGACCCGCTGCCTGAGTGCTTCCAAAGCTGCGGCCTGACCGCTGCCCCAGGCCATGTCATCTCCGGCCCGGGACATCTCCGTGATCAGTGGGCCACGGCCAGAGCTCGCAAGATCAAGCAGGCAGCCACCGAGGCCCCGGCC
>JAUPTY010000080.1 GCA_030917845.1 Actinomycetota bacterium
TTGAAGGACCGATCACCGTGAAGATCGGTGACGAGTCCCACGTGCTCGGCCTGACGCTCGCGCAGGCGATGCGGGTCGAACACACCGGCTGAAACCGGCCGCTCCGGCTCAGCCGGGCGTCGGGCCCGCGGGGATCGCGAGCCCGGGGGGACCGCCCGGGATCGGCGGGGTCGGGGTCGGCGGAGTAGGTTCCGGTCTGGGGTCAGGTACCGGTTCAGGCTCTGGTCTCGGAACCGTCGGGTTTGACGGCTCTACCGGGTCGACAGGCTCCGGTCCCGAGTCCGGATTAGAGGGCCGGGTCGGGTTCGGGTTGGAGTTGCCTCCGCCTCCCTGTTGGCCACTGCCTGGGCCGGGGTTTCCGGATCCCGAAGGAACATTCACCTGGGGAACATCTGAAGCAGTGGAGCCAGAGAGCCCAGTAGCTTCGTCAGCCGACGCGCCGGGATTGCCTTCGCGGTCACCTTTGCCCCGGGTCTTCGCGACCGACTTCTTTCCGGTTTCCATTTTCTTGCCGGAAACCGGTTCGATGACTGCTTCGTTGACTCCGGACACCCGCTCGGGCGCGTTCGCCTCGGCCAGCAGCAAGCCAGCGAAGACAGCCGCTACCAGCACCGAACCGAGGCCTACCAGAACGGCCCGCCTGCCCTTGCCCCCGGTGGCCGCAGTTGGGGCGCCGCCCGCCTGGGAGCCCGGGGCGTCCGGACCGGCATCCGGTCCCGGCCGCTCGACACCGGACCAGTCGAAGCCGATGGTCTCGCTGGCCTTCGCCATGACTTCCCGGAACAGCCATGCGGCCGGAACCACCGGAGCCCAGGCGCGGTAGGAAACCCCGGCTTCGGCCATCTCTTCCCCGGCGACGCGGCAGTTCGCGCAGCTCGCCAGATGACCGTCAAGCCAGGACTCGTCGAGACCCGAAACCTGACCATCCTGACGGCAGGCCAGCTCGCCATGGGCACGCTCGCAGTCCGGGGAAGCGAACGCAACCGACGCCGCAGCGCCAGCCTGCATCTCCTTTCGGAGGCCGATTCGAGCCCGGGAGATCAACTGCGCCACGGCATTTGGCTTCATCTCCATGACGGAGCCGATCTCGTCGTAGCTCATTCCGTCGAGTTCCCGAAGGGTCAGCACTTCCCGCTGGCGATCGGGAAGCCTGTCGTTGGCGGACCGGACGGCAGCTTCCTGCGAGCCGGCAAGCACCGAGCGTTCAGGATCCATCTCGAGATCGGAGAGTTCGCCCCGGAAGGGAGCCTCGGCCTCGACCGGAACCGCACCGGTGGGTTCCATCTTCTTGCGCCTGGCGATCACGTCGTACCCCGCGTTTCGCGCTGCGGTGTAGAGGTAGGGGCCGAACTGAAGGTTGTCGGGACCAAGTTCCGGCAGCTTCCCCATGACCTTGATGAAGGTGTCCTGGGTCGCATCCTCGGCTTCGTGCCTGTCTCCGAGCAGCCGCAGCAGGTAGTTGAAGATCCGGCGTTCGTACTCCTCGTAAAGGCATGCGAAGGCCGGGCCGTCCCCTGCAGCGGCGGCCCGGATGAGGCGCGATTCCTCGGACCCGGAGCGCATCTGTTCAATGTAACACCGCTCCGGGTCCGAATCATCGCCCTGGCTACCGATCTTTCCTTGATTGACTGGCTTCAAGAAAGCCCTTTCATCCGTGCAACGGCAATAGAGCCCGATACTTACGGGGGCCGGGAAAGAAAATCGGTCAGGCGCCAGAGACGCCGTCGAGGGGCGTTCGGTCAGGCGCCGAGCTGTTCGCGGAGGTCTTCGACCAGGGCGCGGAGTTCGGAAAGTTCGCGATTCAGGTCGGCTACCTGGTGTTCGAGACCCTCAATCCGCTCGGTTTCGGGCGTGTCCTGCGGCACCGCCATCGGTACCGGGTCCGGAGTGGACTCTCCGACCACGACCTCCGAAGGCTCCGATGCAGCGGCGTCCTCCTCGAGGTGGTTGCCGCCCAGGAGCTGGTGGTAGCGGTCTTCTTTCTGGCCGGGACGGCGCGGCAGGCGTTCGACCAGGTCGCGCGATGCAAGAGCATCGAGCGTGGTCTGAATGGCATCCAGGTCGTGGAAGGCGAACATCCGCTCGGTCCGCTGCTTGAGCTGGCCCGGGGTCTGCTCGCCGCGGAGCATGAGCACCGCGAGCACAGAGATCTGGTCTTCGTCAAGGGAGAGTTCGGTATCCAGGAGGTGCCGGTATTTCGGTGAGCGGCTGGTGTGACCGGACGCTCCCCGGATCCAGCGGCGGCGACCGAGTTCCCCGAGCGCCCGGCGGACCTCCGACTCGTCGTAATCGACAACCGGCTCCCGGTTGGTCGACTGGTTACAGGCCAGCCTCAGCGAGTTCAGGGTGAGCGGGTACTGGTCGGGAGTGGTCCGCTGCTTCTCGATCAGGCAGCCCAACACCCGGATCTCGACGTCATCGGGTCCGATCACGATTCCTCCGTGGAGAGTCCGGCGGCCTCGATCACCTTCCGGGTGGCCTGCGGGACGGTGACCTTTTCGGCGTCAACGTCGGCCCGAGCCCGGGTGATGGCTTCGTCCACACCAGGCCGGGAATGGACCGCGGCCAGCACGGCTTCCTCGATCATCGAGTCGAGCCACTTCTCGGTCTGGTGACGACGACGCTTCTCAAGCAGGCCGCTCTCTTCCAGCAGGGCGCGGTGAGCTTCAACCGATTCCCAGATCTCGGCCAGTCCGGTTCCTTCGGTCGCCGAAGCAATCTGGACCGGGGTTTCCCAACCCGGGGTCGATGGCGGCAGCATCCTCAGGGCGTGGCGATAGTCACCGCGGGCCCGTTTGGCCATAGGCACCCGATCCCCGTCAGCCTTGTTGACCACGATCATGTCGGCCAGTTCCATGATGCCGCGCTTGATCCCCTGTAGTTCATCCCCGGCCCCCGGAACCAGCAGCAGGATCAGGCAGTCGACCATCTCGGCCAGTTCGGCTTCGGACTGGCCGACCCCGACCGACTCGACGATGATCACGTCGAATCCGGCTGCCTCGCAAAGCAGCATCGCTTCACGGGTCTTGCGGGCGACACCACCGAGAACGCCGCCCGACGGGGACGGCCGGATGTAAGCGTTTTCCTGCGAGCTCAACTGGTGCATCCGGGTCTTGTCGCCGAGGATCGAACCACCGGTACGGGAGCTGGTCGGGTCGATCACCAGCACCGCGACCTTGTGGCCGCGCTCGATCAGCCAGAGACCAAGCGCCTCGATCGCGGTCGACTTGCCGGCCCCGGGAACCCCGGTAATCCCGATCCGGAGAGCCTTGCCGGTTTCGGGAAGCAGGTCTGCGATCAGCTCCTGCGCATGCTCCTGGTCATCGGCCCGTCGGCTCTCGGCGAGGGTGATCGCGCGCGAAAGTGATCCGCGGTCACCCCCGGTGAGCCCTTCCTTCAGCTCCTGGACCGAAGGGCGTGTCGACATCAGGCTGGCGCGGAACCGGTCTGGACGTCGAGGCCGCGCTTTTCGATCAGCAGGTGAATAAGTTCCTCGGCCGCCTCGCCGATCACCGTGCCGGGCGGGAAGATCAGGTCAGCCCCGGCTTCCCTCAGCGGCTCGAAATCAACCGGCGGAATCACACCACCCGCGACGATCACGATGTCTTCCCGGCCGAGGTCGTCGAGCGCGGCGCGAAGCGCAGGCACCAGGGTCAGGTGACCGGCCGCCAGGGTGCTTACCCCGACTGCGTGGACGTCCGCTTCGATCGCCTGACGGGCGACCTCTTCGGGGGTCTGGAAAAGCGGTCCGATGTCAACATCGAAGCCGAGATCGGCAAAGGCCGTGGCAATCACTTTCTGGCCACGGTCATGTCCGTCCTGGCCCATCTTGGCAACCAGGATGCGGGGGCGGCGGCCGTCGGCCTCTTCGAATTTCCCAACCAGACGGACAGTGTCGGCGAATGCCGCGGAATCCACTCCGACCTCCTGTTTGTAGACGCCTCCGATCGACTTGATCTCGGCCGAGTGACGACCGTACTCCTTCTCCAGCGCATAGCTGATTTCTCCGACTGTGGCATGGGCCCGTGCGGCCTTGATGCCGAGGTCAAGCAGGTTGCCTTCACCGCTCCGGGCGGCATTGGTCAGGTGCTCGAGGGTCTGCTGAACCGCCGCCTCGTCCCGCTCGGCCTTGAGGCGTTCGAGCTTGGCGAGCTGCGCGTTGCGAACCTCGTTGTTGTCGATCTTCAGAACGTTGACGATCGAATCGTTCTCCGGCTTGTAGGAGTTGACCCCGACAACCGTCTGCTTGCCGGAATCGATCCTGGCCTGGGTGCGGGCAGCAGATTCCTCGATCCTCAGTTTCGGGATCCCCTCGGCGATCGCCTCGGTCATGCCACCGGCCTCGTCGATCTCCTTCATGTGGGCAAGCGCCTTGAGGGCAAGCTCCCTGGTCAGGTACTCGACGTAGTAGCTGCCGGCCCAGGGGTCGATTACCCGGGTCGTGCCTGATTCCTGCTGCAGGAAGAGCTGGGTCTGGCGGGCGATCCGGGCGCTGAAGTCCGACGGCAGACCGAGGGCCTCGTCGAGCGCATTGCTGTGCAGCGACTGGGTGTGACCCTGAGTCGCCGCCATCGCTTCGACACAGGTGCGGACCACATTGTTGTACGCATCCTGGGCGGCGAGGCTCCAGCCGGATGTCTGGCAGTGGGTGCGAAGCGACATCGAGCGCTCCTTCTTCGGGCCGAATTCCTTGATCAGCGAAGCCCAGAGCAGACGGCCGGCGCGCATCTTCGCGACTTCCATGAAGAAGTTCATCCCGATCGCCCAGAAGAACGAGAGCCGGGGTGCGAACTGGTCTATTTCGAGGCCCGAGTCGAGGGCCGCCTTCACGTACTCGACACCGTCGGAAAGGGTGTAGCCCAGTTCGAGATCGGCGGTCGCCCCTGCCTCCTGCATGTGGTACCCGGAGATCGAAATCGAGTTGAAGCGCGGCAGTTCCTTCGAGGTGAATCCGATGATGTCGGAGACGATCCGCATCGAGGGTTTGGGCGGATAGATGTAGGTGTTCCGCACCATGAACTCTTTGAGGATGTCGTTCTGGATGGTGCCGGTGATCTGGTCGTGCGGCACGCCTTGCTCTTCAGCGGCGGCAATGAACAGCGATAGGACCGGGAGCACCGCGCCGTTCATGGTCATCGAGACCGACATTTCCTCGAGCGGAATCCCGTCGAAGAGGGTGCGCATGTCGTAGATCGAGTCGATTGCGACCCCGGCCATGCCGACGTCTCCGGGAACCCGGGGATGGTCGGAGTCATAGCCGCGATGGGTGGCGAGGTCGAAGGCGATCGAAAGGCCCTTCTGGCCGGCCGCAAGATTGCGCCGATAGAAGGCATTCGATTCCTCGGCGGTGGAGTAGCCGGCGTACTGCCGGATCGTCCAGGGCTTGTTCACATACATCGACGGGTAAGGCCCGCGCAGGAAGGGCGGAAAGCCCGGCTTGGTGTCAAGAAAGTCGATGCCGTCAAGAGCAGCCGAGGTGTAGGCCGGGTCGAGGGCAATGCCCTCCGGGGTCTCCCAGCGGACCTCGTCGCCATGAGGGTCCCGGTTGGCTTCGAGTATTGCTTCGAGTTCGGCGCTGTCGGCCGGTTCCGGATTGACCGGGCCCAGTTCGACTTCGGAGAAGTCGGGTATGCCGCTCATGACTTCACCTCCACGCCGAGCCGGCCAAGGGTGGCGGTCAGAACCTCACTCAGATCGACCCCGTTTTTCACGAGTTCGTCGGCGCCGGCATCAAGTGCGGCTTCGTTCAACTCGGAGGTCGAGTTGACCATGTAGATGTACTCGGCTCCGGCCTCTCTCAGCCTGCCGACCAGGTCAGCAACGTCCTCGGGCGTCTGGTTGCGCCCGGCGCAGATCGCGACCAGGTCGAACCCGCCGGCCTTGAAGGTCGCCGCCTGTTCGGCGTTCCCTTCCAGCGCACCGCTGGGGACGGTCTCGACCCCGGCAACTTCAAAGAAGCTCTTGGCCCAGTTGGCGAAGTTGACGTGACTTGCGATGCTGCCCATGCAGGCCAGGTAAATCTGCGGCCGCTCGCCACCTGACGCTTCGTGGTCCGCAGCAGCCCTCCGCAGCAGTTCGAATCGGGTCGAGTCGGGACGGCGGTTGAGAGCAGGCAGGGATAAACGTTCGCCGGAGACGGCTTCATCGAGCTCGTCGATGCGTGCCCCGGATGAAGCCAGGGAAGCAGCCGCGGCGAGTCGATCGGCGGGTTCGGCTTCGGTCAGCTTTTCGAAACCTCCGAGCGGGGGACGTTCGGCAAGGCGGACAGCATCGGACCCGACCGTCGAGCGATCAGGCGTCTCGGGTTCGGTGCCGTCATCTCCGAGCAGCGGGAACTCGTTGACCCCGGTCATCACCCGGCGCCTGTGGTTGAGGTCATCTTCGCGTTCGTCGGCCAGGGCAGTAAGGGTGGAGGCAATCAGGCCGGAGCGGAGCGCTGCGAGTGCCCCGCCTTCCCGTTCGATGTCACGGAAGCGCTCCCAGCCGGCGCGGGCGAGTTCGTCGGTCAGCTCCTCGCCGTACCAGGAGCCGGCCAGCGGGTCGGCGATGCGTCCGAGCGAAGATTCGTCCTGAAGGATGATCTGGGTGTTGCGGGCGATGCGACGGCCGAGCGCGCCCGGCTGACCGATCCGGCTGTCGAAGGGCGTGACTGTGACCCCGTCGGCGCCGCCTGTGCCGGCCGCGAAAGTGGCGGTGGTGACCCGCAGCATGTTGACCCAGGGGTCGACCGCGCTGACCATCCGGTCCGAAGTCTTTCCATAGGTGGCTGAGCTGCGGGCTACCTCCTCGACACCGGATTCCTCGAGCACCCGGGCCCAGAGCCGGCGGACCGCCCGGAACTTCGCCATCTCGAGAAACTGGTCGGGGCCGACAGCGAGGGTGAACTCGATCCGGGCGGCGGCCTCAGCCGGGTCAAGTCCGGCCTCGACGGAGGCCCTCAGGTACTCGACTCCCGTGGCGATTGCGATGCCGAGCTCCCAGGCAGCTGTAGACCCGGCTTCGACGTAGATGCCGGTGTCAACCCCAAGCGCCCGGACTCCTGGCCAGTCGCGAGCGGTAGCGGCGGCAAGACCACCGGCTGCAGCGAGGACCTCTTCGGGGGATGCCGGCAGGCTGCCGGTCCGGGCGAGGGTGCCGAGCGGGTCATAACGGAAGGAGCCGATCGCTTCTTCCGGCCCGGTGCCGGTCTCTCGCCAGTGAGCGGCCAGCAGACCAGCCGCAGCGGGGGTCGAAGCTCCGGCCTCCAGGGCCACTCCGGCCATGTTCAGAAAGACGCCTTCCAGCACCTGCGCCAGATGGTCAAGATTCGAGATCGCGATCCCGTCGACGCCGCGAGCTGCCTCGAATTCCGGTGAGCCCGGGGCCAGACCCTCACGGGCCGCCTGGTCGAATCGCAGGATTACCTCGGTTACGCCACCGATCAGGTCTTCGAGAATCTCGGCGTTTGCGCGAGCCCGATCGGGCTGCGTCTGCTCCTGCCGGATCTGCCACTGTCGGCCCGCCCGGGTGCCTCGCGTGAAGGGCGCCTGGCCGGGCAGACCGGACGGGTCTGCCGCTATCGCATCCTCCGGGGTGTAGAGCCACTTGGCCTCGACGCCGTCTTCGAGCAGGGTCATCAGAGCGAGGTTCTCGTCGCCTTTGGTCGCCGCTTCGCTCCACTGCTCGAAAGAAACGGGGTCGAAACCACCAGCGAGGGACTCAGTCATGACACTCCAGAGAGGT
>JAUPTY010000081.1 GCA_030917845.1 Actinomycetota bacterium
ACTCGGCGAGCCATTGCCGGCGAAGGCCTGGATCTGCTCGTGACGGTCGGCGCCTTCGCCTCCGCCGACGTTGCTGCGGGACTGATTGCGCTGCTGCTCCATCAGCTGTTCGAAGCCCTGGTCGTCGACGGAAAGTCCGCGCTCGGCGACCATTTCGCGGGTCAGGTCGTAGGGGAAGCCGAAAGTATCGTGGAGCCTGAAGGCATCGTCGGCGCTGACCCAGGAATTCGATTCCGAGAGAGCCTTCTCGACGATTTCTTCAAGCAGGGCGGTGCCGCGGTCGAGCGTGCGGCCGAAGCTTTCTTCCTCGGCCCTGACCCAGCGATCGATCCGGTCCCTTTCCGCCACCACCTGGGGATGGGCGTCGCCCATCATCTCGATCGTACGGTCGGTGAAAGAGCTGAGCCAGTCTCCTTCGAGTCCGAGGGCGCGGCCCTGCTGGATTGCCCGGCGCATTACCCGCCTGAGCACATATCCGCGGTCCTCGTTCGAAGGCACCACGCCGGCGGCGAGCAGGAAGCTCATGCCGCGGCTGTGGTCGCTGATGATCCGCATCGCCCTGGTGACCGCCTCGTCATCGCCGTAGCGGAGACCTGATTTCTCTTCGGCCAGTTCGATCAGGGGCCGGAACAGGTCCGTGTCATAGACCGAGTCGACACCCTGGAGGATCGCGGCCATCCGTTCGAGGCCCATCCCGGTGTCGATGTTCTTCTGCGGAAGCGGAGTGAGCGTCCCGTCGTCGGCCTGCTCGTAGCTCATGAAGACGTGGTTCCAGTACTCGAGGAACCGGTCGCTGTCGTCGCCCGGCCGGTCGTCCTCCGAGCCGAAGTCGAGACCGCGGTCGAGGTACATCTCGGAGCAGGGTCCGCAGGGGCCGGTCGGCCCGGCCTGCCAGAAGTTCTCCGAGCGCGGCAGGTTGACGATCCGTTCGTCGGGGACGCCGAGGCCCTTCCAGATCGCGATCGCTTCCTCGTCGGGACCGAGCCCGAGTTCTTCGTCACCGCCGAAGACGGTGATCCAGACCTGTTCGGGATCGAAGCCGAAACCGTCGATCGAGAGCTGCCAGCCATAGGGGATCGCCTCTTCCTTGAAGTAATCGCCGAAGCTGAAATTGCCCAGCATCTCGAAGAAGGTGAGATGGCGAAGGGTCTTGCCGACCTCTTCGATGTCCGGGGTCCGGAAGCAGGTCTGGCTGGAAGTGAGCCTGCTCGCCGGAGGAGTCTCCCGACCGAGGAAAAAGGGCTTGAACGGCTGCATGCCGGCGACGGTCAGCAGGGTCGAGGTGTCCTCCGGAGGCGGCACCAGCGAGGCCGAAGCCATTCGCCGGTGTCCCCGCTCCTCGAAAAAGGAAAGGTATGTCTCCCGGATTTCCGCCGAATTCATGAAACCGGCACCCTACTTTGCGGGGCGATCGTGGCGTGGCCCACAACGACGTCGCCGCTCATCAGGACCGCGGCCTGGCCTGGCGCCGGTCCGTCGAAGGGACGGCCGAGTTCGACTTCGAGCCGATCGTGGCGCCCGGCAGTCGCCACGACCCGGGCCGGAACGGGTTCCGTGTGGTACCTGAGCCGGACCCGGTCTACCCGGGCGCCGTCGCGGTGCATGACCGCGTCGCGAAGCCGGACCCGGTCCGTGGACAGGCTGGGTTTCCGGCCTACCCGCACGGTGTTGGTCGGGGCGTCGGTCCCGAGCACGTACAGCGGTTCGGTCGCCGCGACACCGAGGCCGCGCCGCTGGCCGACCGTGAAGTGATGATGCCCGGGATGCTCGCCAAGACTCCGGCCGTCCTCGTCGACGACCGGTCCGGGCCGATCGGTCAGGCCACCGTGGCGGCGCAGAAAGTCCTTCTTGCTCTGACCGGCAAGGAAGCAGAGGTCCTGGCTTTCCGGCTTCTTCGCCACCGAGAGCCCTCCCCGCTCCGCGATCTCGCGGACCTCGGCCTTCGAGAGATCGGCCAGGGGGAAACGAAGCCGGGCGACCACTTCGGGCGGGAGCGCGGCCAGCATGTAGCTCTGGTCCTTGGCGTCGTCGCTTCCGGCGGCGATCAACGCTCCACCTTCGTCTTCGACGACCCGGGCGTAGTGACCGGTGACCAGCGACCCGGCACCGAGCCGTTCGGCCAGGTCGACCATCGCCGCGATCCGGACCTCTCCGTTGCAGAGCACGCAGGGGTTCGGGGTCCGGCCTTCGCCGTATCCGCGCAGGAACTCGCCGACCACCCGCTCGCGGAACGGACCTTCGAGGTCGAGGGTGAAATGGGGAATGCCGAGATCGTGAGTCAGTGAGCGGGCTCCGAGCACCGCCTCGGGCGAGCAGCAGGCCTTGGTGCCGTCGGTGTCCGGATCGGCCCAGAGCTTGACCGTGACCGCGACCACCTCCGCCCCGCCTTCCTGTTCCCGCAGCGCTGCCACAGCGCTGTCGACCCCGCCGGAAACGGCAACCAGCACCCGGCTTGCAGCCGCTTCGGCCAGAGACTCGCCGGAGGAAGCTGCCGCAGAAAGGGCGCGGTGCAGGGCATCACCGGTGAGCATCGCCGCATGGCGCCGGGCCGGGCTGAGGCCGCCGAGCTCCTCTTCGATCCTGCCGGCCCCGATCCGGGCCGCTTCAAGCACGGTCTCCCCTTCGACCAACTCACAGACGCAGGCGCAGGCAGCCCGGGTCGCGGCACAGCCTTCGGTGCCGAAGACCGCTGTCTTCACCTTCCCGTCGGTGATCTCGAGTGAAATCCGGGCCAGGTCACCGCAGGCAGCACCACCCGCCGCCCCGGTAAAGGACCCGGGCGGGGGCTCCGCTTCATGCGAGCGGTCAGCTAGATACTCGGCCAGCAGTGATTCCATCCCCTGAAGGTTAAGTGTTCAAAGGGATAGCCTGCTCCGCATGAGCAAGGGCTGGAGTTCAGAAGACATGCCGGACCAGAGCGGTCGCACCGTTGTGGTGACCGGGGGCAACAGCGGTATCGGCCAGATCGAGTGCCGCGAACTGGCCCGCCGGGGCGCCAGGGTGATCGTTGCCTGCCGCAATGAATCAAAGGGTGAAGCCGCAGTTGCTCAGATCCGCTCGGCCCTCGGGTCCGCCGGAGACGCCGCCAAAATCGAGGTGAGAAGGCTCGACCTCGCTTCCCTGGAATCAATCCGGGAGTTTGCCGAGGCACTTGAATCGGAGCTGCCCGACGGTCTCGACCTCCTGATCAACAATGCCGGCGTAATGGCTACACCCCGCCTGGAAACCGAAGATGGCTTCGAACTTCAGATCGGCACCAACCATCTCGGGCACTTCGCCCTGACCGGAAGGCTCTTCGAGGCGCTCAAGAAGAAGCCGGACTCACGCATAGTCACTGTGTCCTCGATCGCCGCAAGAATGGGCAAACTTGACTTCGACGACCTCCACGGCAGGAAGAGCTATCGCCGCTGGCAGGCTTACGGCCAGTCGAAGCTGGCGAACCTGGTTTTCGCTCTCGATCTGCAGGCGATGATCACCGAAGCGGGTCTGGACATGAAGAGCATTGCCGCCCACCCCGGTGTTGCGGCAACCAACCTGACAACCGCCGGCAACGATCTCGACCCGGGTCTGATGGGAACGCTCTCGAAGCCCTTCCTGAAGCTGAACGACCTGCTGATCGCACAGGACGCCGAAGCGGGCGCGCTGCCGGTCCTGAGGGCCGCAACCGACCCCGGACTGGCCGGCGGCAGCTACATCGGCTGTGACGGGCCGGGACAGACCCGGGGCAAACCCGTGGTTGTTGCCCCACGGGGCCTGGCCCTCAACCGCGAGGTTGCCGGAAAGCTCTGGCAGGCTTCGACCGAGGCGACCGGGGTCGAATATGACTTCAACCCGGTCACCACGGCTGCCTGAAACTCACCGCCTGAGGCCAAGCCTCAGGTTGCGCCGTTCCGAGTTGCCCTTGTCTGATTTGACGGCCAGATAGACGTTCGCGGTTCCCGATCGCTGGCTGCTCAGCCGGTTGCGGATCGCGGCCGGAACGGTCACCTTGAAGATGCCCGACTTGCCGGCACCAATCCGGTTCGGTCCGTCGACCTTCGCGTCAAGCACCTTGCCTCGGGAGCGGGCCTTGCCCTGTCGTTGCTGGACGGTGCAGGCCACCTTGGGGCAGGTCACCTTGACCATCGCAACCGGACCTGTCCCCACCCGTACGACGTTGGCGACCTTGTTGATCTGCGGAGTTGCCCCGCTGCCGCTCGGCCCGGTCGGCCCTTCAGGGCCGGTCGGGCCCGTCAAACCGGTTGAGCCGGTGAGTCCGGTCCCCCCGGTCGGTCCGGTGGAACCGGTCGAGCCAGTCGAGCCGGTCGGACCGGTGGAACCGGTGGGTCCGGACGGGCCGGTGCTTCCGGTCGCCCCGGTCGATCCCGTGGCTCCGGTGGAACCCGTCTCGCCCGTGGTGCCCGTATCTCCGGTCGGGCCTGTCGGCCCGGTGGGGCCTTCGACCCCGTTACCCGAAAGATCGACTTCCCGCCAGCCGTTGTCCAGGTACAGGATGTCGGTCTTGGCGCCCGCCGTCGCCGGATCGAAATTGACCCCGACGCTGCAGACATGCCCCGGCAGCAGGAACACGTTGTCGCATTCGAGGTAGCCGGAGGGGAGCGAAAAGTCAGTCCCGCTGTCAAGGCTGGCCGACCCCACATACATCGGGAGCACGTAGTTGTCGTTCTGCATCAGGACGAGTTGAGTGCCGATCGGATGACTGAGAAAGACGCTGCCGAAGTTCCGTTCCGTCCCGCCGATCACCCGGGGGGCAAAAGCAAATAGCTGAACCCGGCCGTCGGAAGACTCGGTGCTCCACACGTTGCCGGCACGATCGGCCGCGACCTGATCGAGCGACTGGAACTCGCCGTTCCCGGCTCCGGGAGAGCCGATCGTTTCGATCAACGTTCCTGCCGGGCTGTACTGCTTGATCGTGTTGCTCGCGTCAGCGACGTAGAAGTTGCCGTTCTCGCCAACGTCGACATCAGTTGGATTGACCAATCCGGAATTGATCTCCGTGATCAGGGTCCCGTCCGGCTGGAAGACGCGAACAGAGTTGGAGCCGGTGCCGGTCACGTGGACGAGGCCATCGCTACCCACATCGATGCCGCTTGATCCGGGCAGGCCGGTGCCCCACTGGCTCACAAAACCGGTGTCCGGATCGAAGACCTGGACGTTGTCGAGAGCGTCATCGGAGACGTAGATCAGGCCATCCGGCCCGACCGCGATTCCGGCTGGATTGAGGAAGGAGCCCCCGCCGAGTCCGAATGATCCAAACGAACCAAACAGCGTGTGGTCACTCCGGTAGATGTGAAACTGGAAAGTGTCCGAGTCGACCACATAGGTCCAGCCCTTCTCATCCGTGGTGACCGCTTCGATTCCGTCAGTGAAAGGTCCGCTGACCAGTCTGCCCAGCGCCGCCCCTTCCGCCGTGAAGCCGAAAAGACCGTTCTCATTCGCCACATAGACGTTGCCCTCGGGGTCGATGTCGACGCCGCGCTTCTCTCCGCTTGCGAAGAGACCGCTCCCGGTCCAGGCCGTGTAGTGGCGATGGGTATCTGCACCGGCAGCTGCCGGCAGCAGAAGCATTGTGGCCAGAGCTGCCACGAGCAGTCCTGTCTTGCGTGCGGTCATTCTTTTGCGCTCCCTGAATCGGTGAGTTCCCTGAAACCCAACCGTAGCCGTGTTGTTGGCCGGATTTCAAGCCCGACCACGAAAAACGAGGCCCCAACCTGCCGTCTCCGCCTCCGACATTGATCCCTAAATGAATAGGTGGGTGCCTATCTTCATCCCGCGGGGGACGTCGAAGTCGGCTCCCGTGCCGTTGATGTTGGGTCAAATTATGAGGCGGCTAACGAACAGGTTCGAGCCTCAGGACCAACCTACCACTCCGGCTATTCCAGGTCGAGGACGGAGACGAGTTCTTCCGCCTCTGACCACCGGCCGGGCGGAACCTGAAGGTTGATGTCACCGCGGTTGAAACGATCGAGTTCCCAGTCCGAGGTCAGTTCCGCTTCGTGTCCGTGCTCGCGCAGGACATCCCGCCAGGCCAGCGCGGTCTCGAGGTCTTCGAATTCGTGGACGACTACCCAGTCGTCGAATCGGGGATCGCCGATGTGAATCCGGCCGGAACCATCACCGATCGTCTTCACCTTCTCCTTGAAGCGATCGAAGAAGCTCATCTCGAACTCAGCCCTGTCCGGGGAGTTTCTTCTTGCGGAGGTCGATGCCGACGTCCCGCAGCTGGATGTCATCGACCGGTGCCGGTGCCCCGGTCAGCGGATCGCCGCCGGAGGCGGTCTTGGGGAAGGCGATCACGTCGCGGATCGACTCGACCCCGGCCAGGAGCGCCGCGAAACGGTCGACTCCGTAGGCGATGCCGCCGTGAGGCGGAGCGCCATACTTGAGGGCTTCGAGCAGGAACCCGAAGCGCTCCGACGCCTCTTCCTCGGAAATCCCGAGAGCAGTGAAGATCTGAGACTGCAGCTCCGGCTTGCTGATACGGATCGAACCGCCACCGATCTCTACCCCGTTCCAGACCAGGTCATAAGCCTCCGCCCGGGCCTCCCCGGGGTTCTCCGGGTCGAAGTCACCCCTCGGGGCAGTGAAGGGATGGTGCAGCGCGTCCCAGCGGTCCTCGTCCTCGTTCCACTCGAAAAGCGGCCAGTCGACGATCCAGCAGAGACGATTCCCGGCGTCGGCGGGAATCAGGTCCCAACGATCGGCGAGGCGGGTCCGGAGACCGCCGAGGATCGAGGCGACCATCGCGGGCTGGTCGGCCGCCACGAGCATCAGGTCACCTTCCTCGGCTCCCATCGCCTCGTTCAGGCCCTTCAATTCTTCTTCGGACAGGAACTTGGCGATCGGCGCGCGCCAGCCATCGCCCTCGCGGAAGGCCCAGACCAGGCCCTTGGCGCCGAGTTCCTTGGCGTCGTCGATCAGCCCGTCGAGCTGGGCCCGCGAGAGATCACGCTGGCCGAAGTTAATGCCCTTTACCTGCCCCCCGCCCTCGATCACGCCACCGAAGGCCTTGAACCCGGTGCCCCGGAGGATTTCGGTCAGGTCGGTCAGCTCGTAGCCGTACCGCAGGTCGGGCTTGTCGGAACCGAAACGCGCGATCGCCTCGTCGTAGGGCATGCGCTGGAAGGGGGTTTCCACCGGGAGGCCCATCTCCTCCAGCAGGTGGCTGATCAGCCTTTCGTTCAGACCGATCACATCTTCGGCTTCGACGAAGGACATCTCTATGTCGAGCTGGGTGAAGTCGGGCTGACGGTCGGCCCGCAGATCCTCGTCACGGAAGCAGCGGGCGATCTGGAAATAGCGCTCGAAACCGGAGACCATCAGCAGCTGCTTGAAGAGCTGGGGTGACTGGGGCAGGGCGTAGAAGGAGCCCCGCTGGAGACGGGCCGGGACCAGGAAGTCGCGGGCACCCTCCGGGGTCGAAAGCGTCAGGATCGGGGTCTCGATCTCGAGGAAGCCGTCGCCGTCGAGGAATCTGCGCATCGAGGTGGTCAGACGGTGACGAAGCTTGATCGCGTGCTGCATCTGCTCCCGGCGAAGGTCCAGGTACCGGTGCTTCAGCCGGGTCTCTTCGCCGATCTCACCGTGGAAGCCTTCGATCTCGAAGGGCGGCGTCTCGGATTCAGCCAGCACTTCGGCCTCCTTGACCCGGACTTCGAACTCGCCGGTCGGCATTTCCGT
>JAUPTY010000082.1 GCA_030917845.1 Actinomycetota bacterium
CGATCGGCTCGATCCGGCGACGGATGAAAATGAACAGCAGCACCACGCAGGCCGATGCCGCAGCGATATTCACCACCCTGAACGGTAGCTGCGAGGTCATGCCGAAGAGGTTGAGCAGAACGCCTTAGACCACCCTCGGCATGGCAACAAGCTGGCCGTTGTGCGGATCGAGCAGGTGGCCCAAAGCCAGCGGCTCAGGCGCGAGGATCAACTGCCAGTCGTCAAAGAAAAAGGTCAGGCCCCGCCCGAAGGCAAGGAGAAGCACGGCCGCGAGAGCGACCAGTGCGAAGAAAGAGAGATCGACGGTCCTTGCGCGCAGGTCCCCCATTCAACCGCCGCCGGAGAGTTGCCATAGTTCATCCATGCGTCCTACCCCGCTCGAGACCACGGCATCCGACGCCCTCGCCTATGGCGCCGTTCATTTGAACGTGACCGATCACGAACGGTCCCTGTTGTTCTGGCGGGACCTGATCGGTCTGGCGCAGCTCGGAAGGGACGATGACGGTGCCCTACGGCTGGGTGTGGACGATGCCGAGCTGGTCGTACTTCACCCTGGTGCCACCCGCCCGGTCCAACGCGGCTACTCGGGGCTCTACCACCTGGCGATCCACATGCCTTCGGAGGCGGAGTTCGCCCGGATCCTCGGGCGGCTCTTCGCCGCCCGCTACCCGAACGCACCGACCGACCACATCACCCACTGGGCCACCTACCTGGATGACCCGGACGGGATCAACATCGAAATCGCCTTCGAGACCATCGACCGGGTCTCCACTCTGGAAATCGTCGGTGGCCGACCACAGATCATCGACGCCGAAGGGCGCCGACATGACATGACCGAACCGCTCGCGCTCGAAGAGGTCTTCTCGTTTCGTGAGGACGATGATGTCTCCGGCCCGCTCCCTGAGGGCGCCCGGATCGGACATGTCCACCTCTACGTCGGTGACCTCGAGGCCGCCCAGGCTTTCTATGAGGAGATCGGATTCACCCGCCACATGAACGCCGAGGACATCGGCTTCGCAGACCTCTCGCTGGGCGGAACGTTCCCCCACCGGATCGCGGTCAACATCTGGCAGGGTGTTGGTGCCCCGCAGGCTCCCGAGGGCACGGCCGGGATGCGACATTTCGAGTTGATCAGCCGTGACCCGGCCGAAGCCAAAGGAGAGTTGACCGACCCGGCGGGCAACTCGCTGATGGTGATCCCTGCGACCTGAGTTGTTGTATTGCCCCGGATACGGGGATGAGCTCCTCCCATGTCAGGCGGATTGCGGGGGGATTTTGTTCGGGGGCTGACGGCTCTGGTCGTCGGTCTTGTGCTGGTGGTTATGGGCTCTTCGCAGGTTCAGGCCGCGGGTTTCGGAGATCCATTCAGGGTTTCCAGTCCGGCGATAGATGAGAACGGCGCAAGCCAGGGGCAAGTAGTCGCTGACGACAGCGGGAACTTCACCTACGCCTGGTTTCAGCGCGAATCCGAGAATGTGACCGCCTTGGAGACACAGGTCGGTTCTTCTGACGGAACGAAGGGTCCGGTGAACGTGATTGCCACCGCCGATGGTTCCGGCTCTGTCTTTGACTACTTCGACGGACTGGCGATGTCAGTGGGCCCGAACGGCACGGTTCATCTCGTCTGGAACCGGACCACCAATACCTGCTCTCCCGTCTGTGTCCCCCAGCCCAGGATCCAGTACGTGAGTCTGGATTCGGTCGGTGCCTCCCTCGACCCTCCGGTCAACGTGGACACGCTTCCCTCGGGCCGCTACGCCGTAGGGCCGAAAGTGGCAACCACAGGCACCGGCAGAACCGGCATCATCTGGGGCATTTTCGACGGCGTTGACGATGTCAACATCAACATGGCAATCGCACTCGGGGACGGAAACCCCCTCGCGCCGTTCACCTTGAACACGGACGACTGGGACGGCGTCCAGTACATGGACATTGCCGGTTCAGAGAACGGAAACCTGTTCCCGACCTGGTCCGGATACGTCGACTCTGCCCCCGGGATAGAGGCGCATGGCCTGATGGTTCTGGGTGACGGTTCGATTTCCCCGGAACGCACACTGATCGCCAGTCCTTCGTCACTGAACGCGCTTGAGGCCAGGATCGATTCCACCGGCAAAGGTTCCGTCTTCTCGCTGGACCAACAGGAAAGCCAGGTGATCGTGTTCCGGCAGATGTCGCCAACCGGCGACCTGATCGGCAGCGCAACCGAAGCGGTGTCCGGCGATGCGACCGACGCCTCGATCGGCAGTCCGTTCACTGCGATCGCCGATGACGGGACGATTACCGTTGCATACAACCAGCCGCTGATCGTCGATCCAAATCCCGTGATCTGGACCAGGACAATCTCGCCCTCGGGGAGCCTGGGACCTGAGAATCAGTTCGTACCTGCCGACCCGGACTTGGGCTTCTACGAGCCCTCGGTTGCTGTCGGGCCGGACGGTTCCGGTGTCCTGACCTGGCGGGAGGAGCCGTTGACGCCGCCCGACAACGACAACCAGCCCGTCACTCCGGGCACATACGCCTATGCGGAAGACGCGGCATTCTCCGCGGACGGGAACGGAGTTGCGCTCTGGTCGGAAGAGCTCGTGGCAGAGGACTTTGAGAACGAGTTCTACTCGGCGATTTTCGACGCGAGCCCTCCCGAAGCCGAACTCTGGATTCCTCCCGTCGTGACGACCGAGCAGGAAGTGGTGTTGGCGGCCCTGGCGAGCGACAACTCGGAGCTCTCGTACGTGTGGAAAGTCAACGGCGAGACCCTGGCCGCGACCGGACCCGTGATCCGACACACCTTCGCTTCAGCAGGTGGGTCGAATGTCGAAGTCACGGTCACCGATGCCCACTCGAACGAGACCGCCGTCAGCGGCAACCTCATGGTCAATTTGCCTCCGGTTCCACCGCAACCTCCGATACCACCGGACACGCTGATCAATGCCAAGCCAGCCAAGTCGACCAAGTCGAAGTCCGCGACCTTCAAGTTCCTTTCGTCCCTCACCGGATCGAAGTTCGAGTGCCGGCTTGACAAGGCGGGCTGGAGCAGCGGCAAGTCACCGAAGAAACCGAAGAAGCTGAAGCCGGGCAAACACACCTTCCGGTTGCGGGCGATCAAGGGTGACCTGATCGACAAGACGCCGGCCAGTTACAGCTGGACAGTCAAAAAGCCGATGAAAAGAAATAGTCCGGGTCCAACCGTTCGGCCACGGTGAAATAGTGGGGCGGTGAGATCGCTTGTCGACGACCGCCTCTCGTCCCTTCGCTTTGCCTCCCTGCGGATCGTTCAGATCTGTGTCGCCGCCGGGATTGCCTGGCTGATCGCAACCAGGCTGGTCGGACACTACGAGCCGTTCTTCGCGCCGATTTCGGTCGTCCTCGTACTTGGACTGGCGATCGAGAGGCGGGGCCGCCGCGCATACGAGGTCGCCTTCGGTGTCGCTCTCGGAATCGCTGTCGCCGACCTGATCGTGCTGGCGGTCGGCACCGGAACCTGGCAGTTGATGCTGATCATCGGGCTCGCGATGTCGGCCGCGATCCTTTCCGGCGGCGGCGTCCTGCTGGTTAATCAGGCGGCGATCTCGGCCGTTCTGGTCGCCACACTCCCGGCCCCGGATCTGGTCGATACCACCCACCGCTTCGTAGACGCATTGATCGGTGGCGGAGTCGCACTTGCGGCCAATGCAGTGACTCCGGTAGATCCGGTGCGGCTGGTTCGGCGCTATCTGAAACCGCTGCTCGACCGACTGTCCGGAACCTTGGTCGACATCGCCGACGCGCTCGACCACAACAGCCGCGACGAAATGGCCGCGGCCCTCGAGCGAGCCCGTGGGCTCGACCCGGCGGTACGCGAAATGAAGATCGCGGTCGAAGCCGGACAGGAAACAATCTCGCTTGCTCCGTCCCGGCGAAGATCCCGGGGGCGGGTGGATCAGCTTGCAGCAGCGGCAGACCCGATCGACCTGATGATCCGCAACACCCGGGTCCTGGCGCGCGCCTGCCAGCGGGCGATTGATCTCAACGAACACATACCCTCCGTTGTTTCCGATTCGATCCGGGATCTGGCAACCGCGGTGGCCAGGCTCGACCGACATCTCGGCGGGACCCCGGCCCGCTCGGCGGCACGGGAGGCGGCACTACGGGCGGCGGCCAAGGCCACCGCATCGCTGGAGGACACAACGAACCTCTCAGTCAGCGTGATCGTCGGCCAGGTCCGCTCTGCCGCAACCGACCTGCTGCTCGGACTCGGCATGTCAAACGAAGAAGCGGTGGAACAGGTCCGCTCTGCCCGGGAAAGGCTGGGCATTTGAAGCTGTTTCCCTCACTTCGCGGTTACCGGCAGGAGTGGCTCCGGCCCGACCTGCTCGCGGCGCTGACAGTCTGGGCCGTTCTGGTCCCGGAGGCGCTGGCCTACGCGACCATCGCCGGGGTCTCGCCGATCGTCGGTCTCTACGCCGCCCCCGGAGCACTTCTGATCTACGCCGCCTTCGGCAGCTCGCGACGGCTGGTCACTGGCGGCGATGCGGCGACCGCCGCGCTCTCGGCAGCGATCGTCGGGGGAATCGTCGCCGGGGACAGCGGGGCCTTCGCCCAGGTCACGGCGGCACTGGCGATCTGCGTCGGAATGATCGCCCTGATCGGCGGACTGACACGGCTCGGGTTCATGGTGAATTTCATCTCGGTACCAGTGCTGCGGGGATTCATCGTTGGCCTTGCGCTGACGATCATCGCCGGCCAGATCCCGCACCTTTTCGGCGTCGAGTCGAGCGACGGCGACTTCTTCGACCGCATCTGGGTCTTCATCACCAATCTCGACCAGATCGACCTGCCAACAGTTGCGGTCGGCCTGTCGTCTCTGGCGATAATCCTCTTCTGCCGTTACCGGCGCCCGGCAATTCCGGGATCCCTGATTTCAGTGGCGCTAGGGATCGGGGCGGTCAATCTCTTCGACCTCGGGGCCGAAGGGGTGGCGATCGTCGGCCCGATCTCCTCGGACCTGCCCACCTTTGCCTTGCCGGACATCGGCCTGGCAGATGCCGGCGCCCTGATGGCCGGAGCCTTCGGACTGATGCTGGTCGGCTTCGCCGAAAGCCTGGCCGCCGCAAAGGCAAATCCCGACGATGACGAAGAGCTGGATTCAAACCGCGAGTTGATCGGGACCGGGACGGCCAATATCGGGGCCGGGCTGGTCGGTGGCTTCGTTGTCACCGGCAGCCTCTCCAAGACTTCGATCAACGCCACGGCGGGCGCGAGGACCCAGCTCGCCGGGATTGTGGTCGCCGTTCTCGTGGTAATCACCATGCTCTTCCTGACCGGGCTGTTCGAGTCACTGCCAGAGGCCGCACTGGCCGCGGTCGTGATCGCCGCTCTGATCCATGCCGTCGACCTGGTCGGTCTCAGGGAACTGAGCCGAATCAGGGATCGCGGCAGCCCGATCAATCCGGCCAACCGGCCAGACTTCATCGCCTCGGTTGCGGCGCTACTGGGCGTGACCGTCTTCGACATACTGCCCGGTCTGTTCATTGGCATCGGGGTGTCCCTTATCCTGCTGCTTTACCGGTCATCACGGCCCCATGTGAGTCGGCTCGGGGCACTCGGCGAAGAACCCGGCCACTGGGGTGACCTGAAACGCCACAAGGATGCCCGGGAGGCGCCCGGGACGGTGGTGCTGCGGCTCGAGGCAGCAATCTTCTTCGCCAATGCGGACGAAATCCGCCGGTCGGTGAACGGAAGCATCGGACCGGACACGAAGGCGGTTGTGCTCGACGTGGAGACTGTTCCCTTTATCGATGTGACCGGCGCATACATGCTCGAGTCACTCGCCGACGAGCTCTCCCGGCGCAAAATACGCCTGGCGCTGGCCCGCGGCATCGGGCAGGTCGAGGACATGCTGGAAGAGACCGGAGTCGAAACACTCCTGAAGAACTCCTTCGTCTCTATCCAACAGGCAGTCGAGGGCATCAGATCCGGCGGCTGAGCAGCTTCATTCGCCACCGGGCGGAGTCCAGCGCTCGCCGGCTGAGGCCCGATCCATCCCAACCCAGGCAAATTCCATAACCATCGCCAGTACCTGATCGCGGGGAACCTCACGATGCTCGTCCCACCAATTGGCTGCAGCAGTGACCGCAGCCATCAACTGCCTGGACATGGCATCAAGCACAAGGTCGAACTCGGTTCCTTCGGGGAGCGCGGACCGGGGCATCTCCGGGGCCATCAACGCTCCGACGGTCGGTGCCACTTCCTCGAAGAGCCGGTCAAACGTCTCGGAGACGTCGTCGCTGGCCCGGTGGCGGATCAACAGCCGCCAGGCATCGCGCTTCTCCTCGACGAAGACGAGCAGCCCGTCGAGGCCGGCGACCAGCCAGGCCTCGCTCCCTTCACCTGCGGCGGTGGCCGCGGCCAGCACCCGGCCGAGAAGCTCACCGACCCAGGTCTCGAGGATTTCCCGGAAGAGGTCATGTTTCGACGGGAAGTGTTCGTAGATGAGGGCCTTCGACACCCCGGCCCGCTCCGCGTCCACCTGCTGGGTAGTCAGGAAGTAGGCCTGTTCCTCGCTGGGGGCAGCATCGAGGCCCGCCACGCGGTGCTCTTTCACCGGTTCTTCAAAGAGGTGACCGGGATCGATGGGGACATCTCCGACACCCTCGAAGCCACACTCCCTCAGCTCAACTGGGGCTACCGCGGAGTCTTCGACCGGCTCGACCGCATGGCCGACGAACTGCGGGCCGATCGTTCCCTGCCGAAGTTCGCCCAGGCGATCACTCTCTATCACCTGATTGTCGAGGGCACCCTCGCCCAGCCAGGCCAGCACTACATCGAGGACTTCTTCAACAAGGACGGCGGCGTGCCCGGGTTCAGCGCCGGAATGGCGAACGTTTCCCGGGACGAACAGCGGCACATTGGCTTCGGCGTCAAGAATCTCTCCGAAACCGTCCCGCAGTCGGAAGAATGCAAGGCGGCGATCGTCGAGCTTTTCCGCGAGATCAACCGCTACTCAATCGGCGTTTTCTGTCCGCCCGCCTTCGATCGTGCCTACACCGAATGCTGGGGCTTCTCGATGGAGGACATCTACGCTTTCGGACTGAAGCTGGTTCGGCAGCGCTGGAAGACGATCGGCTTCCCTCTCGAAGAGATGCCCGATGACGTCTGGCCTTTCGACCATTCCTTGAGCGCCGAGGAGATCGTCAAGCCACAGGTCCAGTTGCTGCTGGCCGGGGTCACCGGGGCGCCCCATCCCTCGCCGGACTCTTACCCGAGATTCAGGGGCTGCTCTTTGACATGACCACAAGGCGAGTCAAAACCGCCGAGGCCGGTAAGGGACCTTTCAAGGTTCAGTGGGATTTCACCGACGCCGCACCCTGGAACGTTGTGGTCAACAACGGTTCGACCCGGGCCGAACAGGGCAGCATCCCTGACCCTGACCTGACCTTGAAGACGAGCTGGCCCGACTGGGTCGGTATCGCGCTCAATGACCGGAACCCCCTGAGGGCGATCGCGGAGCGCCGGCTGACCCCGAAAGGCTCACCCCGGGCCTCAACACGTTCAGGAAAGTTTTTCCCCCGCTCTGAACAAGACCGCAACCCTTGGCGGGCTGGACGGTTATTAGGTCAGTCCGCGTGCCAGGGAGGGAAGCACGGCAGGGGACTGACAGAAGCAGGGGGAGGTGGCGGGG
>JAUPTY010000083.1 GCA_030917845.1 Actinomycetota bacterium
GGCAGGCCTTGCCGTGGTTCGACAATCCGGGGTAAATCAAAGGTCGTATCTGTTACTGGTGATGCGGTGATGCTGTTACTGCGGTACTTCCCGCGCCTTTGGCGCAAAAAACGGGGCGGGCCCGAAAACTGATGTGTCTTCGGGACCCGCCCCGGGCAAATCTGTCGTTACTCGATGATCTCCGAGACGACGCCGGAACCGACCGTGCGGCCGCCTTCGCGAATCGCGAAGCGGAGGCCCTGGTCCATGGCGATCGGCTGAATCAGCTCGATCGTCATCTCGACGTTGTCACCGGGCATAACCATTTCCGTGCCCTCGGGCAGGTTGGCGACGCCGGTCACGTCGGTGGTCCGGAAGTAGAACTGCGGCCTGTAGCCGGAGAAGAACGGGGTGTGACGTCCGCCTTCTTCCTTCTTGAGGCAGTAAACCTCGGCCTTGAACTTGGTGTGCGGAGTGATCGATCCGGGCTTGCAGAGAACCTGGCCACGTTCGATCTCTTCACGCTTGGTGCCACGGAGCAGGCAGCCAACGTTGTCGCCGGCACGACCCTCGTCGAGGATCTTGCGGAACATCTCGACACCGGTGATGGTCGTGGTCTCGGTCTTCTCGTGAATACCGACGATCTCGACTTCGTCACCCGTGTTGATGATGCCCTGCTCGATACGGCCGGTGGCGACGGTGCCGCGACCGGTGATCGAGAAGATGTCTTCGACCGGCATCAGGAACGGCTTGTCGAGGTCACGTTCCGGCTCCGGGATGTAGGAGTCGAGGGCCTCGCCGAGCTGGACGATGCGGGACTGCATCTCTTCATCACCGGCGAGGGCCATGGTGGCCGAGCCCTGGATGATCGGAGTGTTGTCGCCGTCGAACTCGTATTCGTTGAGGAGGTCGCGGACCTCTTCTTCAACCAGCTCGAGGAGCTCGTCGTCGTCTACCTGGTCAACCTTGTTCAGGAAGACCACGATGTGCGGCACGTTGACCTGACGGGCGAGCAGAATGTGCTCGCGGGTCTGCGGCATGACGCCATCAGCGGCGGAGACCACGAGGATCGCGCCGTCCATCTGGGCGGCGCCGGTGATCATGTTCTTCACGTAGTCGGCGTGGCCGGGGCAGTCAACGTGGGCGTAATGGCGGTTCGGCGTCTCGTACTCGACGTGAGAGGTCGCGATGGTGATCCCGCGCTCCTTCTCTTCTGGTGCGTTGTCGATCTCCTCGAAGCTCTTCTTGTCTTCGGAGAGAGTGTTGGTGATCGCCGCCGTCAAGGTGGTCTTGCCATGGTCTACGTGACCAATGGTGCCGACGTTTACGTGCGGCTTGTCGCGCTCAAACTTCTCCTTGGACATGCTCTCCTGGGACCTTTCTCTTCTGTTTCTCTTAGAACTTGGTTTCTACGTCTGACTGAACTGCTAAAGCTTGTTGGTTCCGGGCTTTCACCCATTTTGGGCGAACCTCTGAAATATAGCCCTTTAGCCCTTGCGAGGTACTTGCGGCCTAGCTGCCTGCTCCCGCAGCTGCACCGGAACGGCTCTCCGCGATCTCTTCGGCGATGTTGTTCGGAACCTCTTCGTAGCGTTCGAACTGCATCGTGTACTGCGCGCGGCCCTGGGTCGAGGACCTCAGGTCGGTCGCGTAGCCGAACATTTCACTGAGCGGAACGTAGGCCTGGACCGCCAGCGCGTTACCGCGCTGCTCCTGGCCCTGGACCTTGCCGCGGCGCCGGGAAAGGTCGCCGATCACATCGCCGAGGTAGTCCTCGGGAGTGGTGACTTCGACCGACATGACCGGCTCCAGCAGGGCCGGGCTGGCCTTGCGGGCTGCTTCCTGGACCGCCATCGAGCCGGCGATCTTGAAGGCCATTTCCGAAGAGTCGACGTCATGGTAGGAACCGTCGATCAGTTCGACCTTCACGTCAACCATCGGGTAGCCGGCCTTGATGCCGCTTTCGAGGGCTTCCTTGATGCCCTTTTCGACCGCCGGGATGTACTCGGTCGGGATGACGCCGCCCTTGATCTTGTTGTCAAAGACGAAACCGTCGCCCGGGGCCGGCTCGATGTTGATGACCGCATGGCCGTACTGGCCACGACCACCGGTCTGACGGGTGAACTTGCCACTGACCTTCGGGACTTCCTTGCGGATCGTCTCGCGGTAGGCGACCTGCGGCTTGCCGACATTGGCTTCGACGTTGAATTCGCGGATCATGCGGTCGACCAGCACCTCGAGGTGCAGCTCGCCCATGCCGTGAATGATCGTCTGGCCGGTTTCTTCGTCGGTTTCGACCTTGAAAGTCGGATCCTCTTCGGCCAGGCGCTGCAGGGCCATGCCCAGCTTCTCCTGGTCGGACTTGGTTTTCGGCTCGATGGCGACGGCGATAACCGTGTCCGGGAAGTCCATCGACTCGAGCTCGATCGGAGCGTCGGGGGCCGAGAGGGTGTCGCCGGTACCGGTCTGCTTGAGACCGACGCCGGCGCAGATGTCACCGGAGTAGACCCGCTCGATTTCCTCACGCGAGTTGGCGTGCATCATCAGCAGACGGCCGATGCGCTCGGTCTTGCCGGTGGTCACGTTGAGAACGCGGCCGCCAGCCTCGAGCGAACCCGAGTAGACGCGGAAGTAGGTGAGCTTGCCGACGAAGGGATCGGACATGACCTTGAAGGCCAGGGCCGCGAAAGGACCGGAGTCGTCAGCCGGGCGGGTGCCTTCGACGCGCTCGTCTTCACCCTTCTTGAGGGGAAGCATGCCTTCGACCGGGGGAACCTCGAGCGGCGAAGGAAGCAGCGCGACGATCGTGTCGAGCAGCGGCTGCACGCCCTTGTTCTTGAAGGAAGATCCGCAAAGCACCGGGGTGACGGTGATCGCGAGCGTGGCGGCCTTGAGGGCGGCCATGATCTTCTCTTCGGAAATTTCCTCTTCGGCCAGGTAGAGCTCCATCAGCTCGTCGTCCATGTCGGCGACGGACTCAAGCAGCTGGGCGCGGTACTCATCGGCCTTTTCGACCATGTCGGCCGGAATGTCGACGACCTCGAGCTCGGCACCGAGGTCATCCTTGTAAATGGTGGCCTTCATCGTGACCAGGTCGATGATGCCGGCGAAATCACCTTCGGCACCGATCGGGAGCTGGATCGGCACGGCGTTGGCACCAAGGCGTTCCTTGATGGTCTTGACCGAGTAGTAGAAGTCGGCGCCGGTGCGGTCCATCTTGTTGATGTAGGCAATACGCGGAACCGAGTACTTGTCGGCCTGGCGCCAGACGGTTTCGGACTGCGGCTCAACGCCGGCTACCGAGTCGAAAACGGCGACGGCACCGTCGAGCACGCGCAGGGAACGTTCGACTTCCACGGTGAAGTCGACGTGGCCCGGGGTGTCGATGATGTTGATGCGGTGGTCGAGCCACTCACAGGCGGTCGCAGCGGAGGTAATGGTGATGCCTCGCTCCTGCTCCTGTTCCATCCAGTCCATGGTCGCGGCACCCTCGTGAACTTCACCGATCTTGTGAGTACGGCCGGTGTAGTAGAGGATCCGCTCGGTCGTCGTCGTCTTACCGGCGTCGATGTGAGCCATGATCCCGATATTGCGGGTCTTTTCGAGGGTGAAGGAGCGCGCCACTTTTTCTCTCTGATCTTGGAAGTTTCGGATGCGTTGCCGGCCACCCCCACTGACTGCTCGATGAGCGGTGAGGTCAGCCTCTTGTCTTTCGATCGATGAAACCCAGCTGGAGTCGCATCGATGGGCTCCGGGCCAAGAAAAAGCCCCGCAGAAGCAGGGCTGACCCGAGCGACGGGCGACTATAGCAGAGGATTGGTGCTCCAATCAAGCCCCGGCAGAGGTTCGGACGACCTCTGACTCCAATAACCTCAAGTCCTGCTGTGTCCCCGGAGGAGAGACCGTTTTGGACCCCGAAGCACCCAAACCTGAAGACCGCCGCGATTCCGGTTCGAACGGGTCCGATTCAGCGCGCAAACGGGCCAGCTCTCTGACCGAAAAGAAAGCCGATTCCGGAGCGGCCGGCAACGGCGGGGACAAGGGCCCGCGGCCGGTCCTGACCGAGAAGCAGCGGATCGAGGCCCGGCGGGCCCGGCAGGCGAAGCGCCGGCGGCCGGTCAAGGGCAACCCGCTTTCGAAAGGCATGCGGGCCACCGGATTCGAGATCCGGCGCACGGCTTCATTCCTTGGCGGGAGCGTCATTGCGGCGCTCGGGGCACTCGGACCGGTCTTTTCTTCGGTGGGAATGGGTCTTGTCTGGCTGATCGAAAGGATCGGCGAGGGAGTGAAGGTGCTGGGCCGGCTGATCGGGCGGGCGGTGGCCCTGACCGGACGGTTCGCCGTGGCTCTGGACCGGGTCGTTACTCCGCACCGGGCGTTGCTGCTGGTCGCCGCGCTCGCCGCAGTCCTGCTCGGCGTGTCGCAGTACAAGGGTCTCGGCGCGATCGAGATTGGCCAGGCGGGATATGCCGGGATCGAGGATCTGGCCCGGGCCCCGGCGATTGACCGCACCACTCCGGCCGGAGTCCACACCCAGATCCTGGTTCCGATCGCTGCGATCGCTTTCGCTGCCGTTGTCGTCATCGCCCTCGGCAGCATCGGGTCCTTCGCCGGCCGCTTCGTCCGCTGGCGCCGACTCGCTTCGATGGTCCTCGTCGTGATCGGACTCCTGACCCTGGCCGTGACCTTGCTGATAGACCTGCCGGATGCCACCGATACCAGCAAAGCCGCTTTGGCCTACGCCGGCGTCAAGGCGATCCTGCTCTCCGGTTTCTGGCTGCAGCTCGCGGCCGGGGCAGCCCTGACGGTGAGCGGACTCGCCCTGCTCTTCGAACCATCCAAAGGGGCGGCTCGTGGCCGGAAGCAGAATGACCGTGAGCGCGGCAAACAGGAAGGCAGCCGACGGAAGAGCCGCCGGTCGCCTGTGGCAGATGGGTCGGGCATGACCGGGAGTCAGGCATGACCGGCCGTCTGGCTGCGATCACGGTCCTGCTTGGCTGCCTGATCGTGATCATTTCCCAGGTGGTCGCGGCCTACTCGCTCGAGAACGAATTTGGCGAGATCCTTGACACGGTGACCCTGCTTTCCAAGCATGGGGTCCTGACCGCGATCCTCGGCCTGGTAGCGGCGATCGCGACCGTCTTTGCGGTGGCCGCCGGCAACCGCTCGGCGACGATCGTGATCATTGGCATGGGTGTCGCCGTGATCCTGGTTTTCCTGCTGGTCGATGTACCCGACATCGGTGACACCGGAATGTTCAATGCCGAGACCGCCGGCAACATCGACGCCACCGGCGAGGCCGAGGCGGGCCTCTGGCTTGAACTGGTCGGTGGCGTGATTCTGATTCTCGGCGGGCTGGCCCTGCGCACCCTGAATAAAGATCAGCTCCGGTCAATCGGACCGCGGATCACGGGAGAGACCGCGGCGAATGAGGAACGAACCCGATGAAGCTGTCTCGGGCCGCGGCGGTTTTCGCCGCCCTTGCCGTCGTTGCAACCCTTACCGTGGCCGGATGCGGCGGGAATGACGAAGATCAATGGAAGGACGAAACGATCAGCCTCGGATCGATCTTCTCAACCACCGGCGACGGAGTTCCCTTCGGCCCCCAGCAGGTCCAGGGAGCCCAGCTCGCGGTCGAGGAGATCAACGGAGATGGCGGGGTAAATGGCGCCGAACTGACCCTCACCCAGAATGACGACGCCTCCGATCCGGCCACCTCTGCGAAGGAGATGGCATCCCTGATCAGCCAGGAGCAGGTAATCGCCGTGCTCGGTCCCACCTTTTCCAACTCTGCAGCCGAGGCTGACCCGGTCGCAAACCAGAAAAAGACCCCGGTCCTCGCCGTCTCCAACACCGGCCCGGGCATCGTCGGCGACTGCGACTACCCCTGCGAGTTCATCTTCCGCAACTCCCTCGGTGAAGCCACCGCGATCCCGGCCAACATCGACAATCTGGTGGCCCGGGAGAACCCGCAGACCGCCGGCTTGATCCACCCGCCGGATGATCCGTTTGGTGAGACCTCTGCCGAAACTGCGCGCATGGCATTCGAGGCGGCCGGCGTGAAGGTGCTCGAGAATGCCGCTTCACCCGACGGTGCTGTGCGACTCGTCGCTGGCGGGAAGGCCGGCACCACTCCCGATGTATTCATGATCACGGCGTCATCCGGCGAGACCGGAGCCAGCACCATTACCGAGCTCCGCGAAGCCGGATACAAGGGTCCGATCCTCGGCGGCAATGCCTTCAATTCACCACTGGTCGCCCGCAGTGCCGGCCAGGATGGCAAGGGTGTCCAGTCGGCTTCCGCCTGGTACTCCGGCAACACTTCGGAGGAGAACCAGGATTTCATCGCCGGCTACCAGGGCAAGTATGGAGAGGCGCCGGATCAGTTCGCCGCCCAGGCCTATACCGGGGTAAAGCTCCTCGCCGAAGCAGCGGAAGACGCAGACCTGAAGTTCGAGGATGTCGCCACCGACCGTGAATCCCTCAAGGCCTCATTGGAAGAGGTCGACGAGGAAACCCCCCTCGGCCAGTTCAGCTTCACCCCCGACCACGACGTCATCCAGCCAATCTGGATAGTCGCAATGGACGGCCAGGGCGGCTACACCCTGGTCGAAAAAGTCGACCCCTGACAGGATCCAGGCCGGGTCTGACGTCCCCTCGACCAAGGGGGCAACGAGAATCGATTTTTCGCCGCTATACGGCGCAAAGTCGTCTTTCGCTGGCCAAGTTCTCACGACGCTGGGCGTTGGCGAAGCTCAGCCTCCCCGCCCCGTGGCATGAAAAAGGGCGGCCCGGAGGCCGCCCTTTTCGAAGTTTTGCTTTCGCCTGTTACCAGCGGTAGTGGGCGAAGGCCTTGTTGGCCTGAGCCATGCGGAAGATGTCGTCCTTGCGCTTGTACGCGTTGCCCTGCTGCTTGGTCGCGTCGAGGATCTCGTTGGCGAGACGCTCGGACATCGAGTACTCGTTGCGGGCGCGGGCGAAGTCAACCAGCCAGCGGACCGCGAGGGTGCGGGCGCGGCGGGAAGGAACCTCGACCGGAACCTGGTAGGTGGCGCCACCGACTCGGCGGGAGCGGACCTCGAGGGCCGGGGTGAGCTGCTTGATCGCTTCTTCGAGGGTCTCGACCGGGTCTTCACCGGAACGTTCGGCAACGATCGCGAGAGCGTCATAAGTGATCTGCTCGGCGGTGGACTTCTTGCCGTGGCGCATCACCTTGTTGATGATCTGCTGGACGAGGCGGCTGCGGTACTTGGTGTCCGCGTCGAGCGGACGGATAACGGCGGAGTTACGACGTGCCATTAGCTTGCCTTCACTCCGTAGAGGGAGCGTCCCTGCTTGCGGTCGGAAACTCCGGCCGCGTCCAGGGTGCCGCGAACAACCTTGTAACGAACGCCCGGCAGGTCCTTGACTCGACCGCCTCTGATGAGGACGACGGAGTGCTCCTGCAGGTTGTGCCCTTCACCGGGAATGTACGCAGTGACTTCCATGCCGTGGGCGAGACGCACACGGGCTATCTTCCGTAGAGCCGAGTTCGGCTTCTTCGGAGTAACGGTGGCAACACGAGTACAGACGCCACGACGCTGAGGTGCGGCGACCTTCTTCTTGTTTCCCTGCCCGGACTTGAGACCCGGGGTGGTCACTTTCTTCTTGGGCCGCTTACG
>JAUPTY010000084.1 GCA_030917845.1 Actinomycetota bacterium
TTCCGCCGCGAAGACGGCAGCTTCGACACCGAGAGCTTCTGCTCAGTTGTCGACACTGTCTTCCTCGCCCAGGAGATCATCGTCGGACCGTCGAGCTACCCGACCGAGGACATTGGCAAGAACGCCCGTGCCTTCCGCCAGCTGGGCCTCGGTTACGCCAACCTCGGCGCCCTGCTGATGTCGAACGGCATGCCTTACGACTCGGATGAGGGTCGCAATGTTGCCGCCGCGATCACCTCGCTGATGACCGGTCGCGCCTACCGGCGCTCAGCCGAGATCGCTGCGACGACAGGCCCCTACGAGGCTTATGAGCTGAACCGGGAGCCGCATAACAACGTGATGCGCATGCACCGCGAAGCGGCCTACGAGATCAACGGTGAAGGAGTCCACGACGAGCTGCTCGACGCGGCCCGCCTCGAATGGGATGTCGCGGTGGCTACCGGTGAGCAGCACGGCTACCGGAACGCCCAGGCGACGGTGCTGGCCCCGACCGGAACAATCAGCTTCCTGATGGACTGCGACACGACCGGCATCGAGCCGGACTTCTCGCTGGTCAAGTTCAAGGAACTGGTCGGCGGCGGCAACATGACCATCGTCAACAGGTCGGTGCCGCTGGCCCTCCGGACCCTTGAGTACTCGGAGGCCGAGATCGAACAGATTGTGGCCCACATCAACGAACACGGCACGATCATCGGGGCCCCGTCCCTGAAGAACGAGCACCTGCCGGTCTTCGATGTCGCGGTCGGCGAACGAGCGATCACCCACACCGGCCACATCGACATGATGGCGGCGACCCAGCCGTTCCTCTCCGGGGCGATTTCGAAGACGGTCAACATGCCAAACACGGCGACCGTCGAGGACATCGCCGATGCCTACATCCGCGGCTGGGAAGGCGGCCTCAAGGCCCTCGCCATTTACCGCGACGGTTCAAAGACCGCCCAGGCTCTCCGCACCGACGCCCAAGAAGACAAGAAGAGGGAAGCCGAAGCCGAGGCTCCCCCGGTAGGTCCGGTCAGGCACCGGATGCCGAAGACCCGCGATTCGGTCACCCACAAGTTCTCGGTTGGCGGTCACGAGGGTTACATCACGGCCGGCAAGTACGGCGACGGTTCGGTCGGCGAGATCTTCCTGACCGACATCGGCAAGGAAGGCTCGACCATGCGGGGCATGATGAATGCCTACGCGACAGCGGTCTCGCTCGGCCTCCAGTACGGGGTACCACTCGAGGTCTTCGTGAAGAAGTTCAGCTACATGCGGTTCGACCCCGAAGGAATCACCGGAAACCCGGACATCCCCTTCGCCAAGTCGATGCCGGACTACATCATGCGCTGGCTTGCCTCGCAGTTCGTCGAAGATCCCGACTTCCTTGAGGAGCAGGGCATCATGACCCAGGAGGTCCGCAACCGGAAGGAAGCGGCGAACGCCGGCATCAACCTGGCCAACGGCTCCGGCAACGGAGGCAATGGCAACGGTGGCAACGGAAACGGGAATGGTGGTTCGGCCCCCGAGGCCGAGGCAGCGGTGACCGACACCGGAGGATCCTCGGCTCCGGCCGGCTCGGCCCTGACCGATGATGTCCCCGTGGTTCCGGCCAAGCTCCACATCACCCCCGGAGCAGCCGAACTGGGCCCGGCCTGTGATCAGTGCGGAGGCATGATGCAGCGCACCGGCGCCTGCTACACCTGCAGCAGCTGCGGCAATAACACGGGTTGTGGATGACCCACAGTCGGTAGCCAGATCCGAAAGGAGCCCCGGAGAGATCCGGGGCTCCTTCTTCTTGCAGGCACTTGACAAATGGTGTGAGTGAGTGCATACTCACACCTATGGCAACCGCTTCCCGGAAGATCCGGAAGGCCCCTTCGGCCGGCGACCGCGCCCTCTCGACCGCAGAGGAACGACGTGAGGAACTGATTACTGCCTCGATTTCCGTGTTCGCCGAGAAGGGCTACCACGCGGCCCCGACCACGGAGATTGCCAGGCGTGCCGGGATCTCGCAGGCCTACCTCTTCCGCCTTTTCCCGACCAAGGAAGAACTTTTCGTGGCGGCTGTGGACCGCTCCTGCGAAGTCATGTACGGCAGCTTCACCGAGGCCGCCAACGTGGCCGAGAGGGAAGGTCGGGATCCGCTTGAGGTAATGGGCGACGCCTATGCCGAGCTGGTCGCCGAGAACCGCAACATGCTGCTGGTCCAGCTTCATGCCCAGGCAATCTCGCCCTCGGTACCCGCGGTGAGGGACACCATGCGCCGCTGCTTCGCTACCCTCTTTGCCGTTGCCTCCGAGCGATCCAAGGCGACGCCCGAGGAGCTCAAACTATGGATGGCCGGCGGCATGCTGATCAACGTGATGACCGCGATCGGCGCCAACGAGATCGAGGAACCCTGGGCCGAGACCCTGGCCGATTTCGAAGGCGACTGCGACTTCACCCCGCCCGACCTGCTTGACAACAACAGATAGAACCGACCGCCTTTTTTAGGAGCAGAGAGTGAGTAAGCAATCACACACTTTTCAGGAGATTCAAGTGAGTAATCAGTCACACACAGAAAGGAGGCCGTCATGACGGCCGCGGGAACAAGTGGGGCCGGGGCCGGATCGGGTTCCGCCATCAACAGGAGCGCCATCTGGACGCTCATCATCACGGGAGCGGCGCTTTTCATGACCTCCCTCGACAACCTGGTGGTCGGGGTCGCGCTGCCCTCGATTCAGGCTGACTTCGGCGGCACGATCGAGTCCCTCGAATGGACGGTCAACGCCTACACCCTCACCTTCGCCGTGTTGCTGATCACCGGCGCCGCCCTCGGTGACCGGTTCGGCCGACGCCGGATGTTCGCCATCGGGGTGGCAGTATTCACCACCGCCAGCGCGGCCGCAGCACTGGCGCCCAGCCTTGATGCGCTGATCGCCGCGAGAGCGGTTCAGGGTGCCGGTGCGGCGATCGTGACGCCGCTGACCCTGACCCTGGTCTCGGGTGCCTTCCCGCCTGAGAAACGGGGCGCGGCCCTCGGTATCTGGGGCGGCATCAGCGGCCTCGGAGTTGCGCTCGGCCCGCTCTTCGGCGGGGCCGTGGTCGAGGGTATTTCCTGGAACTGGATCTTCTGGCTGAACGTGCCGGTCGGTCTGGCATTGATTCCGCTGGCCCTGAAGCGTCTGCCCGAATCAACCGGACCGGACAAGGCGCTCGATCTCCGCGGTCTCGCGCTGGTCGGTACCGGCCTTTTCGGCCTTACTTTCGGGATCATCCGGGGTGAAACGCTCGGCTGGACCAGTGCCACCGTCATGACCTCGCTGATCATGGGTGTGGCCCTGATCACCGCATTTGTCGCCTGGCAGCTGAGGGCCCGGGAGCCGATGCTGCCGATGCGGTTCTTCCGTTCACGGGGATTCAGCGCCACCAACGGACTCTCGTTCGCGATGTTCTTCGGAACCTTCGGCGCGATTTTCCTGCTCAGCCAGTTCTTTCAGGTTGCCCAGGGACTGGGACCGCTGGAAGCTGGCATCAGGACTCTCCCCTGGACCCTGATGCCGATGTTCGTCGCCCCGCTGGCCGGCTACCTGAGCGACCGGGTCGGCACCCGGCCCCTGATCTTCACCGGGCTGGTGCTACAGGCCGGAGGCCTGGCCTGGATCACCGCGGTGTCCAGTCCGTCCACCCCGTTCGGGGACTTCATCGTCCCCTTCATGATGGCCGGTACGGGCATGGCCCTGGTCTTCCCGACCGCGGCCGCCGCCGTGGTCGCTTCGGTGCGCGACACCGAAACCGGCAAGGCTTCCGGTGCCACCAATGCGATCCGGGAGATTGGCGGTGTGATGGGAGTCGCGGTGCTCTCATCCGTGTTCGCGGCCAACGGTGGCTTCGGCAGCCCGCAGGCCTTCACCGACGGAGTGGTCGCGGCGATGCCGATTGCTGTCGGAGTGCTGGCAATAGGCGCAGTCCTGGCTCTCTTCATCCCCGGCAAGAGCAAGGTGGAGAGCGACGCGGCGAAGACCGACAAGCGACCAGGAGATGCGGACGGACCCGCCCGTCCTGGCGCGGACCATCGCAATGGTCCCCTGCCGATCGGCCGCCCCGAGCCTCAGGTGCTGGCGGCCTCGAAGTCATAGAGGTCGTCCGAATCCGCCCCGAGCTCGCGATAGAGCTCGGGGCGGCGAGCCCGGAGCAGGCCGGGCAGGGCGCTGAACGGCTTCGGTTCCTCCATCGAGTCATCCCGGGCTCGCAACCATCGGGAGCGCTCGAGGTCGAGGTCCCGGATCAACAGGCCGGGTACCTTCAACTCGCCGAGCGTTTGCTCCGGTCCGGCGATCAGGGCCGAACCCTCCTCGCCGTCGAAGAGCTGCTGGGTCAGGCCGGTGAAGAGTTCATTCTCGATCGCCCGGGCTCGCGCCATCAGTTGCCAGTTGGAAGCGACCCGGTTGAAACCACCGCCCGCCGGAGCAAGCAGGATCTCCGCCCCACGCAGCGCGAGGAGCCGGCAGAGCTCCGGGTTCCAGAGCTCGGAGCAAACCACCACTCCGAGCTTCAGCCCGTCGAGGTCGAACAGGCCGGGTCCGGGTCCGGGAGCCATCGGAGCACCGGAAAGAACCGGGTGTACGTCCCCGGTTGCCGGATGACTTCTCACGTACCTGCCTGCCGACCTGCCACTGCGGTCGGTCAGATAGACAACGGTCACGTACCTGCCGTCGTCGGTTGCCTCTATCCGGCCCCAGCAGGCAGCTACCCCGGCAGCCCGGCAGGCTTCGGTCAGGGTCGGCTCCGCGTCATATTCGAGCCCGGCAGTGATCGGTCCGGGGTAGCTCTCCGGGAAGAGGATCAGGTCCGCCCCCGACTCCCCCGCCTCGGCGATCATTCCGGCGGCCGCGCTCACCCTGGAATGCTCGTCTGCCCTGCGGTCGATCGCGGGCTGAGCCAGGGCCAGCCGGAAACCTTCAGTGGCGCTCAATTGCCCGCCCCGGCCTCAGGGCCTGCTCCCGGTGGAATCTCGCCGCCGGCGTCACGAATGGTGACCAGCAGGTGACCTTTCCGCCAGCCCGGGATATCCAGGTCGGGGCAGGTTGAAACAGCGCAATTGGTGGCCCGGATCACCCGGAACTCGAGGTTATCTCCTGGTTTGAGATCAACCCCGGCGAGGCCGCGGTAGGCGATGTCATCGGCGGAGTAGCCGACAAAGAAGGAGAGCATCCCGGTCAGGTCACGACGTTCAAGGCCCAGGGCGGCCGAGATCAGGTCCTGACAGCCGGGGCGCCGGTCGGCGTAGACCTCATCCCAGCAACCCGGGTACATGATGTCGGCGATTCCCTCACCTTCCCGGGCGGTCAATTCGAAAACCGGATTGCCGTCGACGTCGAAAAGCGAATCGCCAGGCTCGGCCGCGTAAACGAGCCAGGGCTGGCCGAAGCGCTTCCAGCCGAGCTTGTTCCGGGTCAGCGCCTGGTCGAAACCGGGGAAGCTGAAGTCGCCTCCCTGGGCTCCGTCCGGGGTCTCGATCCTGATCGAATCACCCGCCGCGAGATCGAAACTCGCCGCCGTTCCGTGAGCCACTTCCGTAGTCACTTCCGTCATTGCCATCGCACCCGCCTTCAGTCGGGTCGCACTCCTTATCGAAGCGGTGCTTACGAACTCAGTGCGACGGTTCGGTTGGATGATAACCCGTGGAAAACCGAAGTCTCAAGTGACCCGGGGCGTAGTACCATCGCCTCGATGCCCCGAACGGGAACCCTGAAGACTGCCCTTTTCATGCTGCCTTTGCTGGCCGGGATCGGTGCTCTGGACGGACCGACCGGTCTCCTCATGGTCGCCCCTCTGCTGTTTCTTTTCAGCCTCCTCCTGGCCGGGCTTTACCCGGGAGAACGGATCATCGAGGCTGCGGGGCAGATACTCAATCCGCGCCGGCGGGTTCGCCGCAGCACCTTCCTGGGCTTCGTTTCACTCGAGTTCCAGCCAAGAGAACCTGCCGTTGAGGGCCGTCTCGGCTCGAGGGCTCCACCCGTCTTCGCCTGAACCGAGCACCCGGCCGGCACCTGTCGGCTATTCGCGATTCGAAAGGAGCCTCGATGGAGGTTCATTCCCACCGTTCGCTTCAGCTCTCCTGGTTCATCGCTATCCCGACCTTGCTAGTGCTTGCCGCACTGCTGGTCGCGGGTTGCGGTGATGACAGTTCACCGGGCGGGCTGAACGGAATCACCAGAGATCCACCATCAACATCCAGAAACCTGAAGCTTCCGGACGAGAGTCCGGAATCGGGCGGGAAGGAAGTGGCCCTGAAGGGCGCCAGCGACGGCTTGATGCTGGTCTACTTCGGCTACACCTCCTGCCCTGATGTCTGCCCGACCTCGATGGCGGATCTGCGACAGGCGATGGCGGAACTCGACCCCGAAGAGCGGGAACGGGTCAAGGTCGCGATGGTCACGGTCGATCCTGCCCGGGACACCGGCCAGGTCCTGAACGGTTACCTCGGACACTTTTTCGAAGCGGGCGAATTTCATTCGCTTCGAACCACCGACACCGCGCAGCTGGCCAGGGTCGAGAAGGCATTCGGCGCGAGCCACCAGCTCGGTGAGCCAGATGCCAAAGGCAACTACGACGTGAGTCACACCCCGCAGATATTCGCGGTGAACGACCGCGGGATCGTCGAGGTCGAATGGCCTTTCCAGACCGATCCCGATCTGGTCGCGAAAGACCTCGAGTACCTGCTTGAACAAGCAAACCAGGATCCGGGCGCCTGAGGCCCGGAAGGAGAAAACAAATGAAGAAACTGATACTCATCGCTGCCCTCGTCCTCTCACTCGGAGCTTTCGTGGCCGCCTGTGGCAGCTCGGATGATTCCGGAGACGACTCCGGAGCCGCCTCGATCGAAGTGAACGACGCCTGGGCCCGGACCACCACTCCGACCCAGACCTCCGGGGCCGTGTACATGACCCTCGGTTCGGAAGAGGGCGACACCCTGCTCAAGGCTGAAGTACCGACCTCGATCGCCGGAGTTACCGAACTCCATGAAACGACCGAGGATGGTCACGCAACCGGGGAAGAGATGGAATCCGGAAGCGACTCATCGATGGAGAGTGGATCCGACTCCATGGGTGATGACTCCGGCCACATGGATGGATCGGGCACGGCGATGATGGGAATGAAGCAGGTCGACCAGATCGACATTCCGGCTGGCGAGACGGTCATGCTGGAGCCCGGTGGTTACCACATCATGCTGCTGGAACTGAAGAATCCGATTGAGGCCGACCAGACCATCCCTGTCACCCTCACCTTCGAGAAGGCGGGCACGATCGAAGTGGAAGCTGTTGCCAAGGACGAGTAACAAAAGCTCACGCAAGGGCCCGGCTTCGAGCCGGGCCCGAAGCGTCCAGGTCGCGCTTCTGCTTGCCGCTGTCCTCGCCGTCTTGGCCGGATGCGGAGAAAGCGATCCGCAGAGTGGTGCCACAATCCGGTTGGTGATTCCCCCTGGAACCAGCGCAAGACTTGACGCTGGCAAAGATGTCAGGGCCATCCCCGATCGCATTGATGC
>JAUPTY010000008.1 GCA_030917845.1 Actinomycetota bacterium
CGCTACAGGGAAAGTTCTCGGTAAAGCGGGATGACATCGCCCCGAGGGCGGTCGACGCCGGCAAGATCAAGCTGGGAGCCGTCAACGGAAACCACATTGCCGACAAGGTCGTAGGGCCCTGGAAGCTGAGGCTCAACTCCACCGCCTCTGCCACGGCCGAAGCCTCGACAACTTCGAACGTCCCGGTCGATCTCGGCGGACCAACCGCCACGGTCAAGGTTCCCGAAGGCGGAATGGTCGCGATTCAGGCTGAGGCCTGGATGAGGTCAACCGGAAACAACAACGCGGCCAGGGTTTACCTCTACGAACCGGCCGTGGTTCCGAACCCGGTGTTGATCCACCGCTCGGAAGCAACCAACAACTTCCAGTTCAGGGCCTCGGTGCCCGGTAGCGGGGGCGCCGACGGCGTGACCAGCAGAGTCAGGGCAGGATGGATCGTGATGCCGGTCGCCCCGGGAACGAGGACCTTCTCACTGCGCTACAGCACAAGCGGAGGTACGGCAATCTTCAAAGATCGCGTGCTCAGGGTGGCTGTAATCAGGTAGCGCTGTTCAGGCTGCTTCGCGGAATTCCAGGTCGATGATCTCGGCTCCGTAGATGCGGGAATCAAAAGGTGATTCCTGCGCATCGAACACGGAGCTGGACATCGATCGGGGCTTCCGCGGCGGGACAGTCCACTCGTCGCAGCCCTTAAAGGCGTCGGCAAAACGCTGCGCCTTGGTGCTGCGCGGGCGAGCCTGGTCGAATACCTCTCTGGCCATACGGACGATCCTCCTCCGGAAGGGGTTATGGAAAGCTAGTTCGCCCCGTCGGACGTAAAACCTGCCGAAAACCCCGCAATTTGCGAATTTCGTGAAAACGGGCCTTGTCGAGGGCCCCGGGCCGGGGTATGCCCAGCATTAGTAAGTCGGGCGGGGTCCGACCCGCCCATACACAAGTAAGTCGGCGAGCTTCGCCCCGCCCAATGACAATCAAGTCGGCGAGCTTCGCTCTGCCTCCAAGTTCAACCCGCCGGCCCAGGACATCCACAAATGGATGGGCCGGCTCCGCTCAAGGCACTTCCAACGTGTTTGCGCTTGTGGTGCCGCAGGTTTGGCACCGTTACGGTCGCAAACCTGCGGCACCGTAAACCTCGCGATGGCATCGGTCCTGCAGGGTTCGGTTCGGGGTGTGCCGCCTGAACCTCTGGATGGGGAGCGAAGCGACGGTGAAGGGGGCACACCCCGGACCGGGCCCCTCGATCACCTTGCGAGCAGCGTCGACTTGACCTCTTCTCTAGAATGTGTTCTATGAAGGCAGATATCCATCCCGAATACAACCTCGCGAACGTCACTTGTTCGTGCGGAAACCAGTTCTACACGCGGTCGACCAAAGCTGACCTGCATGTCGAACTCTGCTCTGCCTGCCATCCCTTCTACACCGGCAAGCAGAAGCTGGTCGACACCGGCGGTCGGGTCGAGCGCTTTCAGCGGCGTGCTGCCAAGCGCGCCAAGGCCAACGCGGGCAACTAGTCCGCGGCTGTCCAAAAGCCCGGACTCTTCAACTCGTGGAGGGCGGCAACACAAAGCCGCCGAACGGCGTCCCTGCGGACGCCGTGATTCCGGCTGCCCTGAACGGCTCCGCAGGCGCCCCTGCGTCGGTGCCTGCTCCCGGCAAGCCGCTTGAAGCCAAGCGTGATGCTCCGGTAGGGGGCCAGGCCGTCCTTGAGGGCGTGATGATGCGCGGCGTCACCACCTGGGCGGTTTCGGTCCGCAAACCGGGCGGCGAGATCGAGACCACTGTCGAAACGATTGACCCTTGGGCCCGCCGACATCCGGTGCTGCGCTGGCCGATCATTCGCGGAATAGTCGCCCTCGCGGAATCGCTGAAGATCGGATTCCGCGCCCTTGGCATGTCGGCCAACGCCCAGCTCGCCGAAGATGAAGAGGAAGAAGAACTGGGTGGCTTCGCCTGGGTCATGACGATTCTCGTGTCACTCGCTTTCGCGGTCCTGCTCTTCTTCGTGATCCCGGTCGGGCTGACCAGTCTGATCAAGGACTGGCTCAACTCCTCGCTGCTCTTCTGGCTGGTCGAAGGCGTGGTGCGGACCCTGATCTTCATCGGATACATCGTGGTGATCTCGCGTCTCGATGACCTGCGCCGGGTTTTCGAGTACCACGGCGCCGAGCACAAGACGATTTCCTGTTACGAGGCCGACGATGACCTCCTGCCGTCGAGGGCGACGCTCTACTCGAGGCTTCATCCCCGCTGCGGAACCAGCTTCCTCTTGATCGTCATGGTCGTGGCGATCTTCGTCTTCGCCCCGATCGGGCTGCCCGAGTGGTACTGGCTGCTGTTTTCCCGGATCATCGGGATCCCGCTGATCGCCGGCATCGCCTATGAAGTCATCAAGTGGGCCGGTAGAAACCGCCAGAAGAGCTGGGTCCGGGCAGTCATGTGGCCAGGTTTGATGCTCCAGAACCTGACCACCCGTGAGCCCGACGAGTCCCAGCTCGAGGTTGCAATCGCCGCCCTGAACGCAGTCCTCGAGGTGGAGAAGCCCGAAGACAACGACTACCTCGAACCCATCGAGATCGTCGCGTAGTCACAATGGCGTGGTGATTCAGAAACTGGCTGAACAGATCGAAGCGCGGTTCGCCGAGCTCGAGCAACAGATGAGTGATCCTGCGGTGATCGCTGATCGGGAGCGTTACGCGGAGGTTGGCCGCGAGTACCGCCAGATCGGACCCGCCAACGCGCTCGTCTCCGAGTACCGCACCCTTAGCGGCGACCTCGAAGGCGCCCGCGAGTTGCTTGAAGAGGGCGAGGACGAGGAACTGGAGAAGGTGGTCCAGGAAGCTCCCGTCCGTCTCGAGGAGATCGAGGAGGAGATCCGTCTGGCCATGGTTGAGTTGGACCCCAACGACGAGAAGAACGTGATCGTCGAACTCCGGGCCGGCACCGGCGGCGACGAAGCGGCGCTCTTCGCCGGAGATCTCTACAAGATGCTGACCCGCTACGCCGCCGAGCGGGGCTACACGACCGAGGTTCTCTCGCAGTCCGCGGCTGAACATGGCGGCTTCAAGGACGTCACCTTCGAAGTCCGTGGCGATGGCGCCTATTCGGTCTTCAAGTACGAGGGCGGGACCCATCGGGTCCAACGCGTCCCCGAAACTGAATCCCAGGGCCGGATCCACACTTCGACCGCGACTGTCGCGGTGCTGCCGGAAGCTGAAGATGTCGAAGTGGACATCGACCAGAACGATCTCCAGATCGACGTCTACCGCTCATCCGGGCCGGGCGGGCAGTCGGTGAATACCACCGATTCGGCGGTGCGGATCACCCACAAACCGACCGGCATCGTGGTTTCGATGCAGGATGAGAAGTCACAGCTTCAAAACCGCGAGAAGGCGATGCGGGTCCTGCGGGCCCGCCTCTATGAACGCCAGCTGGCCGAACAGCAGGCTGCCATCGCTTCGGAACGCAAGGCCCAGGTCGGAACCGGCGAACGCTCGGAAAAGATCCGCACCTACAACTTCCCCCAGGGTCGGGTGACCGACCATCGGATCAAACTCACCGCCCATGACCTCGATGGCATCATGAACGGCAGGCTCAACCAGTTCACCGACGCGCTGGCAGCCGAAGAGAAGCGCCAGCGTCTCGAAGCCCAGGCGGTCTGAAAGTGGTCGCCTCCGGGGCGAGTGCCGCCGATGCCCTTGCGGCGGCAGCAGATTCATTCGCCGCGGCCGGGATCGAGACTCCCCGGCTCGATGCTGAAGTCCTGCTGTCCGAGCTTTCCGGGATTGATCGCGCGGCCCTCATCGCCGATCGGGACCTGACCCTGGAACCGGCCGCGGCCCGGGCTTTCTCGGAAGCGGTGCGGCGACGGATCCGTCGTGAACCGGTGGCTTACATTCTCGGCAGCAAGGGGTTTCGGCACATCGAACTGACCGTTGACCGGCGGGTGCTGGTGCCCCGGCCGGAGACCGAGATGCTGGTCGAACTGGCCCTCGAAGTGCAGCCGGAGTCGGTGCTCGAGATCGGGACCGGATCCGGGGCGATCGCTCTGGCGGTGGCCGATGAGCTGCCTGGCTGCCGGATCACCGCCTCGGATGTCTCCGACGGTGCGATTGAAGTGGCTGCGGCCAACGCCAACCGGCTCGGCCTCTGCGAACGGGTTGAGTTCCTGGTCGGTTCGCTCCCTGTGGGTGCCGCTGGCTTTGACCTGATTCTCGCGAACCTCCCGTATGTCCCTGACTCCGATGGTCTGCCTCCCGAAGTCGGGCAATGGGAGCCTCCGGAGGCACTTTTCGGCGGGCCCGACGGCACCGATGTGATTGCGAGTGTCCTGGCCGGAATGGGCGGGGCAGGAGTTACTGCTCCGGTGATCGGCCTGGAGATCGGTCAGGGGCAGGGAGAGAGGGTGGCCGCGATGCTCAGGGCGGTCGGCTGGAGCGAAACCGAAGTCAGGCCTGACCTGGCCGGCATTGAACGGCTAATGGTCGGTCGGACCTCCTAGCCGGCTCTACCCGGGCCTGACATGATCGAGGCGTGAAAGTAGTCCCGACAAGCGTCAACGCAGGCGATGCCGCCCGGCAGGCTCTGGAAAGCTGCATCAGCAAGGGCGGGGTCGCGCTGTTTCCGGCAGACGGTGTCTACGGCCTTGCCTGCGACCCGTTGAACGAGAAGGCGGTGCGTCGGATCCATGAGATCAAGGGTCGCGATGAGGGCAAGTCCTCGGCGATCATGTACCTGTCACCGCTGGCCATGCGGGAGCTGATCCGCGACCTCGGCCAGCGGGTCAGCGAAGCTGCCGGCCGTCTCCTGCCCGGTCCGGTAACTCTGATCGTGCCGAACCCGCGCCACCGGTATCCGCTGGCCTGCCGCGAGGACTTCTCGAGGCTCGGCATCCGGGTGATTGACGGTCCGCTTGCCGGCGTGCGATTCCCCCTGTTCCAGACAAGCGCGAACCTCAGTGGAGAGCCATCTCCTTCGGTCTTCGAGGGGGTTGTCCCCGAGGTCCGGAACCTGGTCGACCTGGCGATCGACGGGGGGCGGCTGACCGGCTTGCCTTCAACGGTGATCGATCTGACCGACTTCGACGAGCACGGCGAGTGGGAGATTCTCCGTGAGGGCGGGATGAGCCGGGGCGACCTGATCGCCGCCCTCGGCCGCTGAGCTTCAGCAGCCGCGTCGGTCGTAGCCGCGCCAGGGGAGGCGAACTACCCGCTGGGAATAATTGTTCTTCTTGTCGGTTTCGAAGAGGACGTTGCCGGGATCGAGATGAAGAACGTAGGCGAAACAGCCACGAAGACCGGTCACGTCTATCCATTGCAGGTGGTAGGTCGAGGGATAGATGTCTGACCAGCCAATCGAGGTGCCCAGGGTGACATTGCGGACCTTCGGGTTCTGGTTGCAGGCCGGATAGACCTCCTCTGCTGGCGAGCGCGGGGAGGGATTCGTCCGCTCCAGATCACGGAAGCAATAGAACTGCTTCGGCCCGGTCCGGACCATCCGGGTCTTCTTGCCGGCGGCGTTTATGCGCCAGAGTTCGAAGCTAAGCGGGTTCCTGACCTTCCAGTAGGAGCCACCCCAGCGGTAGCCGACCGTGAAGAAACGGAGCCGGCCCTGGGTCGGGAAGAGGGCGTAGCCCCCGGCCCGTCGCTTGATCGCCTGGGTGACATTCATTGAAAATCCGTGATCGCGGCGGCCTCGCAACTCCATCGGCCCGAGGCCGCGGCTGCGGATGTCGTTGGTCGCCCTCAGCACGGCCCGTCCGGGGACGGCCATGCGATCGAGATACATCTCCGAGGGCTTGGCGATTCTCAGGTCCGGACAGAGCAGATTCTTCGCGGTCTTCGGGGTCCGGCAGGGATCCTTCACGCCGTTGGGCATGTCCGAGGGGAAATCGCCGAGAGCCGGGCTGCCTGCCCCGCCGAAAACGCCGAGTGCGGCGACCGACAACACCGCTGCGATCGTGACCGGAACCAGTTTGCGCACGGAACGAGCTTAAAGCAGTCGCCGGGCCGCCTCGCTGGCGGTTAGGCTCGCCACATGAAAATTGCGATGGGATCGGATCACGCAGGATTCGAACTGAAAGAAGCCGTCAAGTCACAACTAGAGGCCGACGGCCATGAAGTGGAGGATGTCGGCACCCATTCGCCGGAGTCGACCGACTACCCGCCATTCGCCGCAAAGGCAGCCGAACTCGTCGCTGGAGGACAGGCCGAAAAAGGCGTGATCGTCTGTGGATCAGGGGTCGGCGTTTCGATCGTCGCCAACAAGGTCGATGGCATCAGGGCGGTCAACGCGCATGACCCCGCCGAGGCCGAGATGAGCCGACGGCACAACGATGCAAATGTGGTCACCCTCTCCGGCGCCCGGCTCGGTTCCGAGGACGCCCGGCCGATCGTCGAGACTTTCCTTGCGACCGGCTTCGACGGGGGCCGGCACGAACGTCGCGTCAACGAAATCACCGAGGTGGAGAAGGGCGAGCTCTAGGGCTCGGGACGGGCGTCCGCTAAATGACTCCACGTCTCGATCGTCTCGCCAGGTTCGTAATCCGGCATCGCCGGGTGGCGGTGATCGGCTGGATAGTTACTGCGGTCGCGATCACGGTGCTTGCCGGTGCCGTCGGCAAGCAGTTCGCTGATGACCTTTCGCTTCCCGGCCAGGACAGCCAGGCAGCCACCGATCTCGTCGAACAACACTTCCCCGGGCAGATCAACGGCACCAACCCGGTCCTCTTCAAGGCGGAAAAAGGTGCGATCACCGACCAGCAGAATCAGGAGCTGATCAACAGGACGGTCAAGAGCCTTGAGGCCGAAGAAGGCGTTAGCTCGGTGGTCAGTCCCTTCTCGAAGCAGGGACAGGCGCAAATCAGCAAGGAAGGGAAGATCGCCTACGCCTCGGTGACGCTCGCCGACGGTCCCGGAGAGCTGAGCGTTGCAGAGGCAGAGAACCTGGTTGACGTCGCGACTGCCGAGGAAAGCGACCAGTTTCAGGCGGCGGTCGGCGGCTACCTCGGTCAGCAGGTTTCCAGCCCTTCGACCGAATCAAGCGAAGCGATCGGCCTGACCGTTGCGGCAATCGTCCTGGTGCTCACCTTCGGCAGCGTGATCGCTATGGGGATGCCGATCCTGACGGCACTGATGGGTCTGCTCACCGGTCTCGGTCTGATCACCCTGCTCAGCAATGTCACGACGATCTCGACCACCTCTCCGACCCTGGCGACGATGATCGGTCTGGGGGTGGGGATCGATTACGCGCTCTTCATAGTGACCAGACACAGGTCCGGGCTGGCGGCCGGACTTGAGCCGGATGAGGCTGCTGCCCGGGCGACCGCCACCGCCGGCGGAGCAGTCCTCTTCGCCGGTACAACGGTGATCATCGCCCTGCTCGCCCTCGGTCTGGCCGGCATCCCGCTTGTCTGGACGCTCGGCTACGCAGCCGCGATCGCCGTGCTTACCGCGATCCTCGTCTCGCTGACCTTCCTTCCCGCGCTGCTCGCCTGGGTGGGGCACGGGATGGAACGCCTTCGGGTGCCCCTGCCTCACAGCACCCATCCGGACGGAAAAGCCCACGGATGGGCCCGCTGGGCCAACTGGGTGGCCGATCACCCCTGGATCTCGGCGACGGTCGGCGTGGTTCTTCTGCTGATCCTCGCCTGGCCGGCGACCAACATGCGGCTCGGCCAGGAGGACCTTGGCGAGCTGCCCGAAGACACCCAGACCAGACAGGCCTACGACCTGACCTCCGAGGGCTTCGGGGTCGGCGAGAACGGACCCTTGCTGATCGCTGTGAAACTGAATGGGGACCCGCAGGCGGTACCGGACCTGATCAGGGAAATCGGCGCCGACGAGGGGATCAAGGCAGTCACTCCGGCCGAGACTTCGAAGGACGGCAAGGCAGCGATCTTCACCGCTGTGCCGAACACCAGTCCTTCCTCGTTCACCACCCAGGACACGGTTCTCCGTCTCCGTGACGAGGTGATCCCGAAGGCTGTGGCGAACGGCAAGGCCGAGGGTCATGTGGGCGGGTCCACGGCGGGATACATCGACCTCGGCGATGAGATCAGCCAGAATCTGCCCCTGCTGATCGCGGTCGTGGTCCTGCTTTCCGTTGTGCTCCTGCTTTTCGCCTTCCGTTCGATCGTGATCCCGCTTCAGGCGGCTCTGATGAACCTGATTTCGGTCGCCGCAGCCTACGGAATCATCACCTTCGTTTTCCAGGAAGGGCACGGTGCTTCGCTGATCGGCCTTGACGGCAGCGTGCCGGTGGTCAGCTTCCTGCCCCTGGTCATGTTCGCGATCCTTTTCGGGCTGTCGATGGATTACCAGGTCTTCCTGCTGACCCAGATCAAGGAAGCCCGGTCAAAGTTCGGCAAGGACCGGCACGCGGTGATCGAGGGACTCGCCGGTTCGGCCCGGGTCATAACTTCCGCCGCCGCGATCATGGTCGCCGTCTTCGCCAGTTTCATCCTCAACGGTGACCCGGTGGTCAAGCAGTTCGGCGTCGGCCTTGCCTTCGCCGTGGCAATTGACGCGACGATCGTGCGCTGCCTGCTGGTTCCCGCGATGCTGGTTCTGACTTCCCGCTGGAACTGGTGGCTGCCCGGCTGGCTCGACCGGGCCCTGCCCAGGCTGGACATCGAGGGCAACGAGTACTACGAGACCCGGCCCGCGAACTGAGCTCTTCGGTACCCTCGTTGATCCCGCCAACGAAAGGTTTGACCGAAGATGAGCACCGTTTCCGAAGAGCTGATTGACGCTAGTCTCGCCGAGGTCGACCCCGCCGTGGCGGAGGCGATCGGTGGCGAGCTGAATCGCCAGCGCAATACGCTCGAGATGATCGCCTCGGAAAACTTCGTGCCCAGGGCGGTGCTCGAGGCGGCCGGGTCGGTGATGACCAACAAGTACGCCGAGGGTTACCCCGGTCGCCGCTATTACGGTGGATGCGAGCAGGTCGACATCGTCGAGCAGCTGGCGATCGACCGGGCCATGGAACTTTTCGGGGCCGGGCACGCCAACGTCCAGCCACATTCCGGCGCCCAGGCGAACAACGCGGCCTTCATGGCCTTGCTCGAACCCGGCGACACGATCATGGGACTGGCCCTTGATCACGGTGGCCATCTCAGCCACGGAATGAAGCTGAACATCTCGGGCAAGCTCTACAAGGTGGTGCCCTACCACGTGTCCCGCGACGACATGCGGGTTGACATGGATGAAGTCGCTCGGCTGGCCGAAGAGAACCGCCCGAAGCTGATCATTGCCGGCTGGTCCGCTTACCCTCGTCAGCTCGATTTCGCCGCTTTTCGCGAGATCGCCGATTCGGTGGATGCGAAACTGATGGTTGACATGGCCCACTTCGCCGGCCTTGTCGCGGCAGGTGAGCATCCCAACCCGGTCCCCTATGCCGACGTGGTGACCACGACCATCCACAAGACGCTGGGCGGACCCCGCAGCGGGATGATCCTCTGCAGGGAAGAACTCAAGGCCGAGATCAACCGGGCCGTCTTCCCCGGGCAGCAGGGTGGACCGCTGATGCATGTGATCGCGGCCAAGGCCGTCTGTCTCGGAATCGCCTCGACGGATGTGTTTGCCGAGCGCCAGCGCCGAACCATCGAGAACGCCCAGGCCCTGGCCGCCGGACTGATTGAGGGCGGGATCGACGTGCTGACCGACGGCACCGATGTCCACCTCGTCCTTGTCGACCTCACCTCGACTGGCCTCGACGGCCAGACCGGCGAGGACCGTCTCGATCAGGTCGGAATCACCGTCAACCGAAATGCGATCCCCTTCGACGAGCGTCCGCCGATGAATCCTTCCGGCCTGAGGATTGGCACCCCGGCCCTGACGACCCGCGGCTTCATGCCCGAGGACATGCGCGAGATCGCCGCAATCATCAGCGCCGCTCTCGGCCCCGACTTCGATTCCGTGCGTGATTCGCTGGCGGGCCGTAGCCAGGCCTTGATGGCCAGATACCCCCTGTATCCGGGGCTGGGCTGACCCCGGGTTGGCTGCCCAGGGTGGCCTTCCCGATAGCGAGGATCCATTGAAGGTTTGGTTCGACTGCACCGCAGCGGCCCATCCGCTGGTCCTGAGGCCGGTGATCGAGCGCTTCCGGGACCGCGGCGCCGAGGTTCTGGTCACCGCCCGGGAAAACGGGGAAACGGTCGGCAACCTCGAGCGGCTGGGGATCGATCACCTGGTCGTGGGCGAACACGGCGGGGCGAGCAAGATCGGCAAGGCCCTGGCACTGGCGGGCCGATCGGCGCGGCTGGCTTCCCCGGTCTGGGAATTCCGGCCGGACCTCGCTGTGGCTCACGGTTCGGTCGACCTCGCGGTTCTTTCGAAGCCCTTCTTCATACCTTCGGCGCAGATGCAGGACTACGAGTTCGCCGGACTCCAGCGCAAAGTCGCCTGGCGGGCCGCCCGCAAAGTGCTGGTCCCCGATTCGATCCCGGTAGATCGCCTGGTCAAGGCCGGAGCCAGCGAGAAGAAGCTGGTCCGCTTTCCCGGACTCAAGGAGGACTACTACCTGGCCGATTTCGTCCCGGATCCTTCGGTCGCGGAGGAACTCGGCATCGATCTGGACCGGGTACTGGTCATCGTGCGCCCGCCACCCGAAACGGCCGCCTACCACGCCGACAACCCTCTTTACGAGGAAGTGATCGATCGCCTCGCCGGGGCAGAGAACGTTTCGGCGGTGATCATCCCCCGCACCTCCGGCCAGGGCGACCGGGCCCGGGCCAGAAACTCATCCAACCTGATCGTTCCCGACAAGGCGGTGGACGCCCAGAGTCTGATCGCTTTCGCCGACCTGGTGGTCAGCGCCGGAGGCACGATGAACCGTGAGGCCGTCGCCCTCGGCACTCCGGTCTATACGACCTTCGCCGGCAAGATGGGGGGAGTCGACGAAGCCCTGATCGCCGAAGGCAGCCTCAAGCTTCTGGAAAGCGCCGACAGGCTCGATCTGGTCAAACGGAATGACCCGACCGGCCCCCGCAACCCCCGCGACCCGGACCTCCTCGTCGAAGGATTGCTCAGCGCCCTCGCATAGAAGTCCGGCCTCGCAGCAGAACCGCTCCATCCAAAACCTGGCTGCTGCAGAAACCTCCAAGGATGGTGGTTCCTGCATCGGGTGGGAACGAGACGAGTCTGGACCTGACGATTTAGGCAGAAACCTCTTCCGACGGAGGTTCCTGCAGTTCCTGGGTTAGTCGCTGTCCGGCGGAGGTAAACCCGGTTAGTTCATAACTTCGCGCTTTTCTGGTCCCGAACTGTCAACTTCGCGTCTTGTTCCGTCACATCGCTTTGGTCACCATCGCTTCATGTCGAACGAGAACGGACCGCGAAGTGGACAGCGCCCGATGGTGGTCTCAATCAGGGAGCTTGCCGAGCGGCAGCACGGGATGGTGTCGCGAAGCCAGTTGCTGGATATCGGATTGACTGATCGGCAAGTAACCGGCAGGGTTCACAACGAGCGGTTCATCACCGTCAGGCGGGGTGTCTACTCCCTCGGCCACCGGCAGGTGGGGCAGAGGGGCACCTGGATGTCTGCGGTTCTGTCCTGTGGACCCGGCGCGGTGCTCTCCCATCGAAGTGCGGCAGCCCTGTGGGGGTTCATGGAATGGAACGGCCCGGTCGAAGTCCTGAGTCCGGTAACCGGGAGACGCCGTGGTGAACGCGCAGATCCGCGACATCTGACTCCGCCGCTGGTTCGGAAGTCCAACTTGCTGATCGCGGAAGAAACGACACTGGTCGAAGGGATACCTGTGACAACCGTTGCTCGCACCCTCGTCGATCTCGCGGCAGTGCTGAGTGAAGCGCAACTCGCCAAGGCTCTGGATACCGCGGCGATCAGAAAACTCCTGGACCTGGAAGATCTGAGGAAAGTCGTCGGAGCCAGCCGGGGGAGGAAGGGGATCGGCAATCTGAGATCCCTGCTCGAACAGTGGCACCCGCAAACTGTCCTGACCCGCTCGGAACTCGAAGCAAGGTTTCTCAGGTTCTTGAAGAAGATCAAGTTCGATGAGCCTCAGGTGAACGTGACCATCGCCTTTTGCGAGGTTGACTTCTACTGGCCCGACTACGACATGGTGGTCGAGCTTGATGGACGGAAGTATCACGACACGGGGCGGGGATTCGAGGAAGATCGCGAACGGACGGTGCGACTCGAACTGGCGGGCAAACGAGTACTGAGGCTGACCTGGGACATGGTCGTCAACCAGCCGAGAGCCACCGAGATGAAGCTTTTTGAGTATCGAAAGATGGCTCTGTTCAACAAGTTGGACCTCGGCCATGCCCGGGAAGAGAGGGAGCGAAACATCGCGATTCGTGAGTCGGAGGATCAGGGCTGGGGGAGCGAGGTCGAGCCATGGGGTTCGGAAGGCGATACCTGGCACAACGCGTAGAAACCTCAATGGATGGCGGAACCTGCGCTTTCCAACGGGGGCGCGAGGGGTCAACCGGGAGAGGTCGCAGAAACCGACGGTTCTGGAGGTTCGTGCAGGTTCTGGCATCGCGTACTGATTGTCCGATTGGGAGTGAGCCTCCGCGGGACCAGAGGGTGGAGTGGCCCGGTCGGCGAGGACGGCTAGGCATCCGTCGGGCGGGAGTGGGAACCTTTCGGGCATGGTTGAAGGGATCGATGCCGTCTGGGCCTTCCTCACGGCGGCTCTGGTCACCCTGCTCATGGTCAGGCCCGCTGAACGGCTGGCCACCCGGGTTGGTGCCATCGACGAGCCCGGGCCCCGCAGCCAGCACCTTGTTGCGACCCCGCGGATGTCAGGCCTCGCAATCCTGATCGGGATCGAAGTGTCCGGCTGGATCTGGCTGCCGATCAACGTCGAGACAGTCAGCATCCTTCTTGGCGCCACGGTCGTCGCGATGGTCGGAGTTCTCGATGATCTGTTTGACCTTCCCGCCGGCATCAAGCTGCTCGGCCAGATCGGAGCCGCCACGATCCCGGTAGTCGGCGGGGTCTATCCGGCAAACCTCACTGTTCCCTTCTTCGGTGGCTTCGAACTGGGCTGGGTCGCCTTCCCCCTGACCGTGCTCGGCATCGCCCTGGTCATGAACATCATCAATCTGATCGACGGGATCGACGGACTGGCGGCCGGCTTCTGCGCCATCGCCTGCGCGGCGATGGCGATAATCGCGGTGTCCCTCGAGCGCTATGAGGCCGGTGCCCTCGCCGCGCTTACCGCCGGAGGTGCGGTCGGATATCTCCGCTACGGATTCCCGCCCGCCTCCAGCTTCATGGGGGACACAGGCTCGAACCTGCTCGGCTACATGATCGCGGTGGCATCTGTGCAGGGGGCGCTGAAGACGAATGCGGTGATCGCCCTGGTCTTTCCACTTGTGATCCTGGCCGTGCCGCTATTTGACACGGCATTCGTGGTCGCCAAGCGAATCAAGTACCGGCAGCCGATCTTCCAGGCCGACCGCTGGCACTTCCATCACCGAATGGCCAACATAGGCTTCTCGCAGAGACGGACCCTGGTCTACCTCTACGGCTGGGCACTGGTGCTCGCCTTGCTGGCGCTCGCTCTTCGCTTCGTCCCGTACAGCGATGACCGGGGCAACTTCGACCCGCTCTGGACCGTCCTGATGATGGCTGTTCTGCTTGCTGCGCTGGCAGTCACGGTGTACCTCGCCTTCGTGCTCGAAATCATCAAGCGGCCCCGCTGGCGGGACGAACAAAACGGAGAAGATTGATCAAGAAACTCCGAGGCCGGGTTTTCGGCTTGGATAAACGGTTAGTGGCACCTGTCACATTGCCCTGACCGCACCGCGCCGACCTGCCTTTCTTGGATATAGTCGCCCCGCCTTGACGACGCTTGCCGCAAAGAGCTCCCTCGAAGGGGACATGGGTAACCGCAGCCTCTCCCTTATTAAGAATCTGGACCTGATCCTTCTGGTCCTGGCGCTTCCCGTTTTCGTGTTTGCCGGTTTCGACCTCGTCGGCTATGGGGTTGCCGCGGTGGTCTGGGCCGCGCAGCGTCTGGTTCAGCTTTGGGCCGAACGCAAGGCCGCCTCTGATCTCGCCGCAGGCAAGCGCACCAGCGCCATGGGCGCGGTCGCCGCGACCTCTCTGGCCCGGCCCTGGTTCATGGCCGCAGTCGTCCTGGTTACCTGCATCATTGACCGCGAAGTCGGCCTCGCCGCCGCGGCACTGCTGGTACTTCTTTTCACCGTGAACCTCGCCACTCGCGGGTTGGCCTACCTGCTCGGCAACACAGAACAGACCGAGGAGACTCGATGAGCGCAGCGGCCCATGAGGAGATGCCCGACACCAAGACGGGCTTCAGCACCAAGGCCAAGGTTTTCCTTGGCATCGGCGTCTGGCTCGCGGTCGCGATCGCCTTCGGACTGATTTTCGGTTCCGACGGTAAGAACGACAATTTCAAGCCCCAGGAAGAGTTCCGGCTCGAGCCCTGGGTGAACATCAATCTCGGCGGGATCGACCTTTCGATCAACAAGGCTGTGCTTTACCTCTTCATTGCGGCGGCCCTGACGGTCGGGATCATGGTCTGGATCGCCAACAAGATGCAGCAGAAGCCCAACCGGATCCAGACTGCTGTTGAAGTCGCCTACGACGTCACCAAGACCGACATCACCCGCACCAACATCGACGACGAGCGGCTGGCCAAGCGCTGGTTCCCGTTCTTCGGCGCGCTCTTCTTCTTCCTCTTCTTCTCGAACATGATCGGCTACATCCCGCTGCCGACCAATACGGCCCATCCGGTCGACATCTTCGGCATCGAGGTTCCGTCCTTCGCCCTGTATGCGGCCACGGCCAACATCGCGGTGCCGCTGGTCCTGACCCTGATGGTCTGGATCTCCTACCACGTGGAAGGTGTCAAGGCGAAGGGTCTGTTCCCCTACCTGGCAAGCTGGCTTCCCGCCGGGCTCGAAGACATGAACCCGATTGGCAAGGCCGCGATCTTCATGATCGAAGTGATTTCCCACTTCGTCCGGCTGATCTCGCTCTCAGTACGACTTTTCGCCAACATCCTCGCCGGCCACCTCCTGCTGCTCTTCATGGGTGGCGGCCTGGCCGTCCTGCTCGGCATCGCCGCGCTTGGAGTACTTACCTTCCCGATGGCATTTGCCTTCTATGTCTTCGAGGTCGGCATCGTCGCGACCCTGCAGGCCTTCATCTTCACCATCCTGACCGCTATCTACATCGGCGGAGCCACCGCCGAAAGTCACTAAAAAGGAGTTCTTGTAATGGATCCCAGTTCCATCGTGCCCCTCGCCGAAGTTACCGGCGATGTCACCGACGCCGGCAAGGCGATCGCCCTCGGCATCGGTGCCGGTCTCGGTTCGATTGGCGCCGGCATCGGCGTCGGCTTCATCTTCGGCAAGGAGATCGAGTCAGTCGCCCGTCAGCCCGAACTCAAGGGAGAGCTCCAGTCGATTCGCTGGCTCGGCTTCGCTCTGACCGAGGCCGTCGCCTTCTACACCTTCATCTTCGCGCTGATCGCGTTCTTCCTGTAGGCCGACAGTGGAGCCTGTTCTCTCAAATATCGTGGCCGGGCTGCCCCTGGCAGCCGCTGCTGCCGAGGAAGAGGGCGGCAGCTTCCTGGTGACACCGGGTCTGGGTCTGATGATCTGGACCCTGCTCATCTTCGGGGTCACTTTCCTGATCCTGAGAAAGTTCGCCTTCCCGAAGATCGGTGAAGCACTCGATAAGCGCGCGGCGACAATCCGCGAGAGCATCGAGGCTGCCGAGGCGCAGAAAGAAGAGTCGGACAAGATGCTGGCTGAGTACCGCCAGCGCCTGACCGAAGCTCGCGAGCAGGCCGATGAAATCATGGCCAAGGCCCGCAAGACCGCCGACACGACGACGTCGGAGGCAACTGCCGCCGGCCAGTTGAAGCGGGAAGAGCTGGTCGAAGCCGCGAAGAAGGACATCGAGGCCGAAACCCGCCGGGCTCTGGACGACCTCCGCAAGGAAGTCGCCAACCTGACCATCCTCGCCACCGAGCAGGTCACTCGCAAATCGCTTGACGACGCAGCCCACAAGGAGCTGGTCGAAGAAGCGCTGCGCGAGGTCGACTTCTCGGCGCTTTCCGGCGAGGGGCGGAATAACTGATGGAAGCATTGGCTCGGGTATATGCCGAGTCCCTCTTTGGCGTAGCCAAGGAGAAGGGCGAGACGGACGAAGTGCGTGACCAGATCGCGCAGTTCGCCGATGCCCTGGAAGGGGACCGTGAGCTCTCGGTCTTCTTCTTCAGCCCGTACTTCTCCACCCAGGAGAAGCTGGACGGGCTACACAAGGCAGTTGAGGGTGCCTCACCCGAGGTCCTCAACTTCCTGGAGCTGCTGATCGAGAAGCATCGTATGCCGGCGATCTACCGGATCCGCCGGAACATCGATGACCTCTGGAAGAAGGAAAACGACCGGATCGAAGTGACCGTGACCAGCGCGGTCGAACTCGACCCCGCCGTGGCCGAACAGGTCGGCGCCGCGGTCGAGAAGCAGACCGGTAAGCAGGTTGAACTGACCAGCAACGTCGACGAGAACATCATCGGCGGGCTAGTACTTCAGGTCGGGAACATGGTTCTCGACAGCAGCATTCGCAATAACTTGGAGAAACTCCGCCAGAGCGTGGCTCAGGCGGGCTAAGGAGGATCGGAAGCGAGATGCAGATCAAGCCAGACGAGATTGCCAGCATTCTGCGGCAGCGCATCGAGGGCATCGACCCGGGAAGCGCTGACCTGACAGAAGTCGGCACAGTGCTCTCGGTCGCGGACGGCATCGCGCGTGTCCACGGCCTCGACAACTGCATGGCCCTCGAGATGCTCGAGCTCCCCCACGGGGTGACCGGCCTTGCCCTCAACCTTGAAGCCGACAACGTCGGTGCCGTGCTCTTCGGCGAATGGGACAAGATCGTGGAAGGCGACACGGTCAAGCGGACCGGCCGTCTGCTCGAGATTCCCGTCGGTGAACAGTTCCTCGGCCGCATGGTCGACCCGCTGGGTCGCCCGCTTGACGGCAAGGGTGACATCAACACCGGCGAGACCCGCCCGGCCGAGTTCAAGGCCCCCGGCGTCATCGCCCGTCAGCCCGTGCGTGAGCCGATGCAGACCGGCATCAAGGCGATCGACGGCATGATCCCGATCGGCCGTGGCCAGCGAGAGCTGATCATCGGCGACCGCCAGACCGGCAAGACCACGGTCGGTATCGACTCGATCATCAACAACAAGGACTCCGGAGTGATCTCCGTCTACGTTGCGATCGGTCAGCGTATGTCCACTGTCGTCCAGGTCCGCGAGGTACTCGAAGCCGCCGGCGCCATGGACAACACGATCATCGTTGCTGCTCCCGCCGACGAGGCCGCCCCGATCAAGTTCATCGCGCCTTACGCCGGTACGGCGATGGCCGAGTACTTCCTTTACAAGGGCGGCGCCGCCCTGTGCGTTTACGACGACCTCACGAAGCACGCCTACGCGTACCGCCAGATGTCGCTGCTGCTGAGGCGCCCGCCGGGACGTGAGGCATACCCCGGTGACGTCTTTTACCTGCATTCGCGCCTGCTCGAGCGGGCGGTCAAGCTGAGCGACGCCGAGGGTGGAGGATCACTCACCTCGCTGCCGATCATCGAGACTCAGGCCAACGACGTCTCGGCATACATTCCGACCAACGTGATTTCGATCACCGACGGTCAGATCTTCCTGGAGTCGGACCTCTTCAACTCCGGTGTGCGTCCTGCCATCAACGTCGGCATCTCGGTGTCACGAGTCGGTGGCGATGCCCAGACCAAGGCGATGAAAAAGGTTGCCGGCAAGATGAAAGGTGAGCTCTCGCAGTACCGCGATCTCGCTGCCTTCGCCCAGTTCGGTTCCGAGCTCGACTCCGAAACCCAGCGCACGCTAGCTCGTGGTGAGCGTCTCGTCGAGCTGCTGAAGCAGAACGAACGGGACGCCCTTTCGGTCGCCGATCAGGTCGCCTCGATCTACTCGGGCACCGGTGGATTCCTCGACCGGATCAAGACCGAGCGAGTCCAGGAGTTCCTTGCTGATCTCCTGGCCCGTCTCCACTCGGACAACAAACCGCTGCTCGACCGCATCAACGAGACCGGGCAGTTCCCCGAAGAGGACGAGAAGGAACTCACCGACGCGATCGGCAGTTTCGTCGACGACTTCGGACCCGATTTCGATGAAAACGGCGACCCCCTCGAGGAGGGTGAATCCGATCGCGTGGTCTCGGCTGGCGGTACCGACGAAGAAGTCGCCGAGGACACCGCTGACGTCGAGGTCGAGGAGAGCGCAACCGCCGTCTAGGCGGAGCGTTACCGAACCCGAGAACCAGGGCAACAGATGGCCAACCGCAAAGAAGTCACAAACCAGATCGCCAGCGTCAAGAACATTCGCCAGATCACCCGGGCGATGGAGATGGTGGCGGCTGCGCGGCTTCGCAGGGCAGAGATGCGCATCGCGCATGTCCGGCCATACGCCCAGGCCCTGCGCCGGTTGACCCGTCGGGCTGCGGCCCAGGCCGGTGAGGTCCGTCAGGTTCCGATTCTCGCCCAGCGCGAAGACGTAAAGCGCGTCGCGCTGCTCCTGGTCACGGGTGACCGTGGCCTTGCGGGCGCTTTCAACGCCAACATCCTTCGCGACGGTCTTCACCGCCGCGACGAAATCAAGGCCGAAGGGGCGGAGGTCGTCTTTTTCGCGGTAGGACGACGCGGGGACGGGGCCCTCACCTTCCGTAAACAGGAGATCGTCGAGTCATGGACCGGATTCACGGACCGTCCGGCTTTCTCCGATGCGCGGGACATTGGTGAGACCCTGGCTGCGAGTTACATCGACGGCAAGTTCGACCGGGTCGAGGTCGTTTACAACCGTTACGTCTCGCCGCTCACCCAGCACGTTTACCGGCAGACAATGCTGCCCGTCCAGGAAGCCGCAGTCGTCGGCGTCGGGGCGGAGGACGAAGCAGGCCAGGAGCCCGAGGGCGAACTGGCTGAAGCACAGAAAAGAGCTTCATGGGAGTACGAGCCTGAGCCGGAAGAACTGCTCAGCTCACTGATTCCCGAGTACCTAAACACTTCTCTTTACCGCATCCTGCTCGAGTCAGCTGCCTCGGAGCTTGGTGCCCGGATGACGGCGATGCGTAGTGCCGCCGAGAACGCCGAAACCATGATTGATGACCTGACCCTCGAGATGAACCGGGTCCGTCAGGCCGAAATCACGCAGGAAATTCTGGAAGTCGTAGGCGGCGCCGAGGCGCTCGGCTGAGAAGCCTCAAGACCGAAACTGGAAACTGGAGATATGTCAGAGAACAGCAACAACACTGGACGAATCGAAGAGATCACCGGCGTCGTGGTCGACGTGGTCTTCCCCGATCAGCTCCCCGAGATCTACTCGGCTGTGGAGATCCAGGTGGATGCCAGCGACGCCCGAGAGGGCCGCAGCCTGATCTGCGAAGTGCAGCAGCACCTCGGCGACGACCGGGTCCGCACCGTGGCCATGGACGCAACCGACGGTCTGCAGCGTGGCGACCGCGTGGTTGACACCGGAGGACCGATCTCGGTTCCCGTCGGTGACATCACCCTCGGCCGCATCTTCAACCTGCTCGGTGAGCCGATCGACGGTGGCGACCCGCTTCCCGCCGATGTCGAGCGCTGGCCGATCCACCGGCCCTCTCCTGAGGCGACCGACCTGACCCCGACCCAGGAGATCCTCGAGACCGGCATCAAGGTCGTCGACCTCCTCGCTCCGTACGCGAAGGGCGGCAAGATCGGCCTGTTCGGCGGCGCCGGAGTCGGCAAGACCGTTCTGATCCAGGAACTGATCCACAACATCGCCCAGGAGCACGGCGGACTTTCCGCTTTCTGTGGCGTCGGCGAACGGACCCGTGAGGGCACCGACCTTTACATCGAAATGACCGAGTCCGGAGTCATTGACAAGACGATGATGGTCTTCGGCCAGATGAACGAGCCTCCGGGAGCCCGTCTCCGTGTTGCTCTGTCGGGTCTGACCATGGCTGAGTATTACCGCGACCAGGGCGGCCAGGACGTGCTGCTCTTCATCGACAACATCTTCCGGTTCACCCAGGCCGGCTCAGAGGTATCGGCGCTGCTCGGCCGTATGCCTTCCGCCGTTGGTTACCAGCCCACGCTGGAAACAGAAATGGGCGAGCTCCAGGAGCGGATCACCTCAACCGCCCGCGGATCGGTCACCTCGGTCCAGGCCATTTACGTCCCGGCCGACGACTACACCGACCCGGCCCCGGCTTCGGTCTTCGCCCACCTCAACGCGACCACCGCGCTTTCGCGGGCGATCTCGGAGAAGGGCATCTACCCGGCCGTCGATCCGCTCGACTCGTCGTCGACCATCCTCAAGCCGGACATCCTTGGCGAGGAGCACTACAAGACCGCGACCGACGTCCAGGAAATCCTGCAGCGCTACAGCGAACTGCAGCAGATCATCGCGATTCTCGGCATCGACGAACTCTCGGACGAGGACAAGGTGCTGGTTTACCGCGCCCGCAAGATCGAACGTTTCCTTTCGCAGCCGTTCTTCGTGGCCGAGCAGTTCACCGGTTCGCCGGGCCAGTACGTGCCGGTCAACGAAACGGTCCGCGGTTTCCGGATGATCCTCGACGGCGAGCTCGACGAGTACCCGGAGAGCGCCTTCTACATGAAGGGTTCGATCGACGACGTCATCGAACAGGGCAAGAGCTCGGACAACTAGGACCTTGGCCGGCCAGAACACATTCACAGTTGAGGTCCTCACCCCCGAGGGTGAGGTCTTCAACGGCGAGGTGATTCAGCTTTCGACCCGGACTGTGACCGGCGAGATCGGTGTCCTGGCCAGCCACGTGCCGGTCCTCGCCGCGCTCAGGCCGAACCTTCTGAGGCTGAAGATCTCTGACTCGGAGACGAAGCGGTGGGCCCAGTCTCACGGAATGCTTCAGGTCTTCGCCAACCACGCCCAGGTGCTGCTCCAGGAAGCTATCGAGCCGGAGAACCTGGATCAGGCGGCGCTGGAAGAAGAGAAGTCCGACGCCGAAGCCCGCCTCGCCGACGATTCGCTCGGTGAAGCCGCCAGGGAAGTAGCCGAACGCGACCTCGAGCGCGTCGAGGCCTTCCTCAGCATCGCCCAGACTTAGCCCGGGCGGCTGTTCCTCCTGAGTGCGGAGCCGGCCCATCCGTTAATGGATGTCGTGGGCCGGCGGGTTTGACTTGGAGGCCCGGCGCAGCCGGTGCCGACTTCCTGATGAAGAGAGCCAATAGGCTCTCCTGATGGATGAACTCCTCGGGTTGGCCGAGCAGCTGATCTCTTATGACACTTCGTCGGAAGACGGGGTGCATGAGGCTGCGGGGTTCGTCAAGGGGTGGCTCGACAGTCGGGGTGTGGAAACCGAACAGGGGACCTGCCGTGGACTGCCAGTGATTACCGCTTCCCATGGCGATCCAGGAGATTCGACCGCGATTTTCCATGGCCACATCGACGTGGTGCCGGCCGAACCGGGTCAATTCGAGGCCAGGGCGGAGGGTGACCGCCTGTACGGACGCGGCGCCTATGACATGAAGGCGGCCCTGGCGGCGATGATGCTGGCCCTGCCGACTGCTGATGATCCGGTGCCGGGGTTGCGGGTCGTGCTGGCAATCGTTTCCGATGAGGAGTCTGAAGAAGCCGAGAACCGGGGCAGTAACTACCTGGTCCGAACCCCGCCGGGTGACGGCATGGGGCTCACCGGGAACTTCGCGATTACCGGGGAACCGACCGACATGCATGTCGGCGTGGCCGCCAAAGGGGTGCTGGCGCTGAGACTCACCGTCGCCGGCAGGGCTGCGCACGGATCGACCCCGTGGCTCGGTGATAACGCCATCCTCCGCGCCGTAGAGATGTTCCGGGGGGTCGAATCACTACCCTTTGCGAGAGAAAGCTCAGAGCTCTTTGACCGCCCATCGATAAATCTCGGCCGGATTTGGGGTGGCGATGCGCTCAACAAAGTTCCCGATTCTTGCGCTATAGACGTAGACATCCGCTTCCTGCCGCATCAGGACCCGGCACAGATCCGCGAACAGATTGCGGGGCTCAGTCCTGCCCGCATGGAGACGATCATCGAACTGCCACCGGTGAGTGGCGGTGGAACCGACTCTCCCTGGATCAAGGCGCTGACTGGTGCGGCATCGGAACACCACGAAGGGCTTTCGCTCTCGGTCGGGCGCGACGGTGCTTCGGACGCCCTGTCCTTCATCCAGGTGGGAATTCCGGCTGTCGAGTTCGGACCGGTCGGAGGAGGACACCACGGCCCCGAAGAATGGGTTTCGATCTCGTCCCTGATCGCCTACCGCTCGGCACTACGCGACTTTCTGTTCCGGGCTGCCTTGAAGGACTGAACCGGTGAGCGAAGAGAATTTCGAAAACGAAGAAGAGCGGGAAGAACTGGTCGGAGACGACCCGGTCGAGTCCTCCGGTGACGCACCGGAGTCTCCGGCCCCCGAAACTCCGGAGTCCGGGGAATACGTCGAGCCGCCGACCGAGGAACTTTTCGCCTTTGAAGCACGAGTCGAGGAAGGCGACGTGCCGGATCTCGATCCCGTGTTCCGGGCAGCCCTGCTCGAGAGCGCCGAAAGCGCGATCCCGGAGCCGCCCGCAGAAGCCCCTGCGGCAGATCGGCCGGATCCTTCGAATGACCCCGCCGGTCCCCCGGAGGCAACCGGAGAAGATGCAGTCCCTGGCACCGGGGAATTCGAGTCGACGGGCGAGCACCCGGTTACCGGAGAGGAGCATCTGACGGGCGAGGAACCGGTCACTGGCACCCAGGACTGGGAGCCACCTTCGGAGGCCGACATCACCGCCGAGCAAACCGCCGTGCTCCAGGCGACGGCTCGCAGCCAGGTCCACGAAGCGATCGACTACTCGCGGCGCACCGGCAAGGCCTGGGACCCTCCAAGGCCCCCCTCCGGAGGGGACTTCGACCAGCCCGCGAAGCGTCGCCATTACTGGTGGCGTTTCCTGCTCGCCATCCTCTTGATCACCGGCTCGTTTGCGACCGCAACCCAGGCGTCGGTAATGCACATCGTCAACGACCTTGCCGACCGGATCAGCACCGACAAGGAGATCAACCAGATCCCCGAGGGCATCCTGCCGGACAGCAACGGCGGCCCCCAGACGATCGCGATCATCGGATCCGACGTGCGGACCGGCGGCGGTGCCGCCACGGATGATCCGGGCCGCTCGGATACGGCAATCCTGCTGCGCCTCGACCCCGACTCCGGCCAGATCGCGATGCTCTCGATTCCCCGCGACCTCTACGTGGAGATACCAGGAATTGGCTACGACAAGTTCAACGCCGCTTACAGCTACGGCGGAATCAAGCTGACTCTCCAGACGATGAAGCAGTTGACCGGCCTTGAAATAAACCATGTGGTCAACGTTGACTTCCAGGGCTTCGCCGATGTGATCGACGCGGTTGGTTGCGTGTACGCGGACGTAGACCGCTACTACTTCAATGACAACAGCCAGGGCGGCGAGGAGTACGCGACGATCGACATCGAAGCGGGATACCAGAAGCTCTGCGGCTACGACGCCCTTGACTTTGCCCGCTATCGCCACACCGACTCTGACCTCGTCCGGGCCGCAAGACAGCAGGACCTGATCGGGGAGATCCGCAACCGCCTGTCGCTGGGCGAAGTCATCAAGCGCCGCAACGAGCTGCTGGACGCTTTCGCTGACAACACCCGGTCTGACATCGGTGGCGGGGACGAAGTTCTCGAGCTGCTCAAACTGCTGGTCGACTCGCGCGGAGCCAACGTCACCGAGGTCTCATTCCCTTCGACCTTCACGATGCGAGACGGGATCTCCTACGTGGAGGCCACGCCGGAAGAGGTTGAGGCCGCTGTGAATCAGTTCCTCGGCTTCGAGGACGAGGCCGGTCCGGTCGGTGAGCTCGACGACGGCGACGGTGCCAGCAACCAGGCCAAGAAGAAGGCCGAGCAGAAACGCAAGCAGCAGGCCAGACAGCGCGACAAGGACGAGATGTCCACCACCGACATTCCCAGCAAGGAGGAAGATGGTCTGGTCGATGCCGCTCAGGGTGGCCTCGACCTGGCGATTCAGCTGGATGACGAAATCACCCGCACCGACTTCCCCGTCTTCTACACCAAGCGGCTGCCCGAGGGCACCATTTACGAGACCGATCAAAGCCGGGTCTACCACACCCGTGACCCCGACAAGAACGTCTACGGCGCCTACCGGATGGTGATGTCGATCCAGATGGATGACGGGGTCCACTACTTCGGGCTCCAGGGCATCCGCGGCTGGACCGACCCGCCGATCCTCGAAGCGCCGAACGAAGAAGTCGAGATGGACGGCCGGACTTTCCGGGTATTCCCGGAGGGCGACCGGATCAGGCTGATCTCCTGGACTGAAGACGACAATGTCTACTGGATCTCGAACTCGCTACTCCTGACTCTCGAGAACCAGCAGATGCTTGGCATGGCCCGGTCCACCCGGGCTTTCACCCCCGACAAGTGAGCGAAATGAATTCAGAAGAGAAGGCGCCGATTGGCGTCATCGGGGTCGGCTGGGTCGGCCTGGTAACGGCAGCGTGCTTTGCCGAACTGGGTCACAAGGTGACCGCCCGCGACGTGCTCCAGGAGAAGGTCGATTCTCTGAGCCGGGGGGAGATCACCATCCACGAGCCCGGCCTGGCCGAACTTCTGGCGAAGAACCAGGAACGCCTCAACTTCACTACCGACATGGACGAGCTGCTGGAATCCGCCCGGCTGCTCTTCGTTTGTGTGGACACTCCGCCCACCTATTCGGGCGACGCCGACCTCTCGCGGGTTCGCTCAGTGCTTGACGATCTCAAGGCCGACGACAGGCATGTGCTGATCATGAAGAGCACAGTGCCAGCCGGTACCGGGGCCTCGATCCGCAGGGAGCTTCCCGGACTCGCATATGTCTCCTGCCCGGAGTTCCTGAAGGAAGGCACCGCGGTCGCCGATTTCATGAACCCCGACAGGGTCGTGGTCGGAGCCGAGCACGGGGACGAAGGCGCAGCCGAAGAGGTGGCAGATCTCTACCGACCGCTCGGCGGCGAGATCGTGATGACCGACACCTCCAGTTCGGAAATGATCAAGCTTGCTTCGAACGCCTATCTGGCGACCCGGATCTCTTTCATCAACGAGATCGCCAATGTCTGCGAGGAAGTCGGCGCCGATGTGGGTGAGGTCGCGCGGGGCATGGGACTCGACGAGCGGATCGGCCCCCATTTCCTCAGGCCAGGGATCGGTTTCGGTGGATCGTGCTTCCCCAAGGACGTCAACGCGCTGAAGTTACTGGCCGGTAACTCGGGCTACCACTTCCAGCTGCTGAACTCCGTCATAGAGGTCAATGAACTCCAGAAACGGCGCGTAGTGAGCAAACTCGCTAAACATCTCGGTTCCCTGGTCGGAAAGCGAATTGCCCTTCTGGGACTGGCTTTCAAGCCGGATACCGATGACATGAGAGAAGCATCGAGTCTCGTTTTGTCCGCTCGTCTAAGGGGCGAAGGTGCGGAAGTTGTTGCATATGACCCTGTGGCAATGAGCAATGCAAGGAGTCTTCTCCCCGGAGTAGAAATGAGAGACACAGCCCTGGCGGCACTCAATGAATCAGACGCGGCGGTTCTCGTAACCGAGTGGCCTGAATTCAGGGAGATCGACTGGACTGTGGCGGCCGATCGGATGCGGAGGCCTTTGCTTATAGACGGACGAAATTTCCTTGAGGCCGACACCCTCCGTTCAGCCGGATTCCTTTACGAAGGAATCGGGAAGGCCGGGGACCGGTGATGAAAGCGGGTAAGACAGATTGCAGGCACTGGTACTGGTTGGCGGCAAGGGCACAAGGCTTCGCCCCCTGACTTATGGGACCCCCAAGCCGGCTCTGACTTTGGTCGACCGGCCTTTTCTCCATTACATGACCGAGTGGCTGGGTAGCCATGGGGTCGATGAAGTGATTCTCGCCTGCGGATTCCTGCCGGACGAGTTGAAGAAGGTGCTCGGTGACGGTGAACCTGGCGGCCCCCGACTGAAGTACCTGGTCGAAGAAGAGACCCTCGGCACGGCCGGAGCGATCCGCTTTGCGCTCGACCACCTCGATGAGCGCTTCTTTGCGCTGAACGGTGACGTGCTCGCGGACCTCGACCTCACCGCCCTCTGGGACCAGCATGAGGAAACCGGTGCCCGGGCCACCCTCGGCCTCTACGGGGTAGAGAACTCGAGCAGCTATGGCCTCGTCGACATCGACGATGAAGGGAAGGTGCTGCGATTCAGCGAGAAGGATCCGGATCGCACCGGACCCGGTCTGATCAACGCAGGCACCTATGTGCTCGAGCGTGAAGCGATCGCCGAAGTCCCGGAAGGAAAGAACGTGTCGATCGAAGAAGACTTCTACCCTTCGATCACCGGCAAGGGGCTGTATGCCCGCCAGCTCGAGGGGTACTGGATGGACTTCGGAACCCGGGACCGGTACTTCGACGCAAGCTGGGACATCATCGAAGGCCGGATTCACACCCAGGTCACCAGACACAGCGACGGAATCTTCGTGGCCAGTGACGCGGAAGTGGATCCGACCGCGGAAATCGGTCCAAGGGCGGTCATCGGGGCCGGGGCCAGGGTCGGACCGGGGGCGAGGATCATTGATTCCGTCCTGCTTGAAGGAAGTGAAGCCGGTGAGGGCGCCACGATCGAGAACTCGATCTTGGGCGCTGGCGTAAAAGTTGCGGCAGGGAGTACGGTAGGAAAAGAAGTCCTGGGCAAGAATGAGGTCGATGAGGTCGTAAATGCTTGAGGACGTACTTGACATTCCAAACCACATCCGAGACGCGCTCTGGCGGGTGGATTCAGCCCAGCTCAAGGCGCGGCCGTCGGCTGGCTTCGTGGTTTGTGGAATGGGCGGGTCGGCTATTGGGGCCGAACTCGCGAGGGGTCTTCTCGGCGACCGGCTGACCGGTCCGCTGATTGTTTCCCGCACTTACGGCCTGCCGAAGTGGGTTACCGCCGACTGGGCCGTACTGGCCTCGAGCTACTCCGGAGACACCGAGGAAACACTTGCTTCGTTCAAGGACGCCGGAGAGGCCGGTACCCATCGCTGGGTGGCCGGGACTGGAGGAGAACTCGGTGCCCGGGCCCGCGACGCCGGGATCGGAGTGGTCGGACTACCAGGCTTCTTCGAGCCGCGAATGACCGTCGGCTACATGACCGTGGTCGCGGCCTATGTCGCCCACCTGGCCGGAGTGGCGCCGGACATCAGGCGTGAACTGGAACAGGCTGCTGATTTCCTCGACTCCCGCAAGGCTGACATGGAGCCGCTCGCGAGGGCACTCGCCTCGCAGATCGGGGACACTCCAGTAGTCGTGCATGGAGCAAGCCTTACAACGGCCCCGGCCAGACGCTGGGCCAACCAGTTCAACGAGAATGCCAAACAGCTCGCTTTTTCCGCCGAGATCCCCGAGGCGAACCACAATCTGATGGAAGCATGGTCAAAAGGGTCAGGTGGCCTCGGCGCCATTTTCCTGACCGACTCCGGTCAGACGGTCAGGGAACGCCGTCGGATGGATCTGACTGCCGAGTCGATCGAGAAAACCGGAGCCTCCGTCTTTTCGGTCGAGACCTCGGGGGAAACGCGCTCGGAGCGACTGTTCTGGGCTGTGATGTTTGGTGACCTTGTCTCGGTAGAGGTTGCTGCTTTGCGCGGAGTCGACCCCTTGCCAGTCGACGAAATCCAGAACTTCAAACGGCGCCTGGGCAAGACCTGATGAAGGCGATGGTCCTGGCGGCGGGTCTGGGCACGAGACTCAGGCCAGTTACCCGATCGGTGCCTAAACCCATGGTGCCGGTACTCAACCGGCCCGTGATGGAACACATCATCCAGTTGCTCGAACGCAATGGGTTCACGGAAGTGATCGCCAATGTCCACTGGTTCCCTGACGTGATCCAGGATCATTTCGGGGACGGCTCGGGTTTTGGCGTCGACCTCACTTACAGCCACGAGGAAGAACTACTCGGCACAGCCGGCGGGGTCCGATACGCATCCCCGTTCTTTGACGACGACTTCCTCGTCATCTCCGGAGATGCGATGACCGACATCGATCTTGCTGCGATGCGGGATTTCCACCGTTCCCACGGCGGTATCGCCACTCTCGCCGCCCGGCGGGTTGAAGACACTTCGGAATTCGGTGTGGTGATCACCGACGAAGACGGCCGGATTCAGGGCTTCCAGGAAAAGCCCGACCCGGCCGAGGCGCTTTCGGACCTTGCCAATTGCGGCATTTACATGTTCAACCGCGAAATCTTTGATCATTTCCCGGATCCGGGACAGAGCAAGCTTGCGGCCCCGGGCCACCCGGACGGCTTCGCCGACTGGGCTTTTGATGTCTTCCCGGCGCTGCTCGAAGCCGGTGCTGAATTCCGCGCCTATGAAACCGACTCTTACTGGAATGACATTGGCACGATCGGTGAGCTTGTCCAGAGTAATTTCGACGGCCTGGCCGGCGAGGTCGATCTCGGACTGCCCGAAAACGAAGCGCAGCCGGGAGTCTGGGTCGCAGGTGAGGTAGAAGGCCTGGAGAACGCGGAAATTGACGGCCCCGTGCTGATCGGTGACGGCGCCCGGATCGGTGAAGGTGCGCAACTGGTCGGGCCGCTGGTGCTCGGCGAAGGCTGTTCGATCGGTGCCGGTGCCGGCGTCCGCGAAGCCGTCCTGCTCGGCCGCTCCTCCCTCGAGAAGGGCGCCTTCCTCGCCGGTGGCCTGTTGGGACCCACCAGAGACTAGGTTCGGAATCGTTGCACCCTGCGTGCCACGTGTGAGATTTTTCCGGGCAGGCTGGGAAGATGGAACCTGGTCGGTTCGTCAGCCTTCTGGTGCCTTCGCGCTGTCCCCTGTGTCGGCGGTACCGCGATCCCGGGGTCCTGGTCTGCGGCGAATGCATGAGATGCCTGAATCGCTCTCCGCTGCTGCGGAAGGACCCGCCGGAGCGGGTCGATCGGATCGTCTCCTGCGGTGACCATCAAGGGGCGGCCCGCGAGTTGCTCGCCGCCTTCAAGTTCCGGCACCTGACAAAGCTCGCGGGACTGATCGCCGGCTTCATGGCCGATGCGGCCGGACCGGTGGGCGAGGGAGGGTTGCTGGTGCCGGTGCCACCGGCCCGTCTGAGGACCTGGATGCGCGGCTTCGATCCGGTTGCGCTTCTGGCCGATGAGATCTCGACCCTGATCGATCTACCGGTACCCGTCGACCCGGTCCTGGTCCGGCGCGGTTCCGGGCGCCAGCGCGGCCGTGGCCGGTCCGGCCGGATCTCCGACCCGCCCGATATCGAGCCGGTCGAAGGCGCCGGAATGATCCTCGGTGGCCGCGAAGCACTGCTGATCGATGACGTGATGACGACAGGGGCAACTCTTTCGGCCGCCGCAGGAGCTTTGCGAAAAGCCGGTGTCAGCAGGGTTTATGCGCTGACTTTCACGCGTCGTTTGTGAGATCCGTATTTCACCCCCTTGTCAACGTCCTGTTACGCGGCTACCATCGGCCAAAGGAACACAACCCCGCTAGGAGGTCCCATGCGAATTGAGATTCGTGGTCGCAACGTCGAGGTAACTGACGAATTGCGCGAGCAGGTGACCCAGCGGTTCGAGCGACTTGGTGAACAGGTTTCGTCGCTCGCCCGCATCGAAGTT
>JAUPTY010000085.1 GCA_030917845.1 Actinomycetota bacterium
GTGTCCTCGACCGTGGTGGGGGTCGGGGTCGGGGTCGGCACCGAAGGAACGATGGTTTCGGTCGGGATGGCCGTGTCGGCCACGACCGGGTCGGTGCCACTGTCTTCCGACTGGTTGTAGAAGTAGACGGCAGCGGCGATCGCGCCTGCTGTCACCGTGATCATCAGCGTAGCCCCGATGTAGGCGAAGGGGCTGCGATACCGGAAGGAATTGGTGATGCGCCGGAAGGAGTCTGCGATCGGCCAGAGAACCCATTTCTCGAGGAACCATCCGAGCCTTCGGATCGGCCAGAGAAGCCCGCCCGGGGCTTCCCCTCCGTCCTGCCAGTTTTCGTTTGGTTCTTTGCGCATCGCGTTTAAGCCGGTTTCCCGCTTGTAGTGAGCCTCTCCCTGGACCCGTAGCGGGCGTCACAGGGTAGTACGGGAACCCCAAAGAGGAAGTAAAGGACCGGTTAAAGGGCGTGATCCTGCGCTACTGCTTGCGGAAGGCCAATTCGCCTTCCGCAGCGTCGATCACGACCGAATCGCCTTCGGCAAACTCGCCTTCGAGAATCTTCAGGGCCAGTTTGTCCACCAGCTGCTTCTGAACCACCCTTTTCAGCGGCCTGGCGCCGTAGGTCGGGTCGTAGCCGAGGTTGCCCAGCAGGGTCCTGGCTTCTTCGGTGAGCTCGATCTCGATGTCCCGTTCAGCGACTCGCCTGGTCAGGCTGTCGACCTGGATCTCGACGATCCGGCCGATGTCATCCTTCGAGAGCCGGTGGAAGATCACCGTGTCGTCGATCCGGTTGAGGAATTCCGGTTTGAAAGTGGTTTCCAGGACCTCGGTCACGCGTTCGCGGATTCGTTCGTCGACGTTCTCGCCGGCAATCTCCTGCGAACCGACATTCGAAGTCATGATCAGCACCGTGTTGGTGAAGCTCACGGTCCGGCCCTGACCGTCAGTCAGGCGCCCGTCGTCCATCAGCTGCAGCAGGGTGTTGAAGACATCGGGGTGGGCTTTTTCGATTTCGTCGAGCAGCACGACCGCATAGGGCCGGCGGCGGACCGCCTCGGTCAACTGCCCGCCCTCTTCGTAGCCGACATATCCGGGGGGTGCCCCGATCAGCCGGGCCACGGTGTGCTTCTCCATGTACTCGGACATGTCGAGCCGGACGATCGCCTGCTCGCTGTCGAACATGAACTCGGCCAGTGACTTCGCGAGCTCGGTCTTGCCGACACCGGTCGGCCCGAGGAAGAGGAAGGAACCGATCGGCCGGTCGGGGTCGGAGAGTCCGGCCCTCGATCTGCGCAGTGCATTGGCGACGGCGGAAACTGCTTCGTCCTGGCCGATTACCCGGTCGTGGAGACGCTGCTCCATCTGGACCAGCTTCTCGACCTCACCCTCCATCAGGCGGGTGACCGGAATCCCGGTCCACTTGGCGACCACTTCGGCCACTTCCTGTTCGGTGACCTCCTCGGTCAGCATCGTGCCGCCTTCGGCCTGGAGTTCGGTCAGCCTGGTTTCGGCCTCGGCCACCTGCTTCTCGAGTTCGGGAATCTCGCTGTAGCGGAGTCTTGCCGCCCTTTCCAGGTCGGCGTCGCGTTCGGCCCTCTCGGCCTCGCGGCTCGCCTCTTCGTGGCGGATTTTGGCTTCCTTGATCGACTCGATCAGACCTTTCTCGGTCTGCCAGCGGGCTTTCATCGCGGAGGATTTCTCGTTCAGTTCGGCCAGCTCCTGTTCGAGCGTGTCGAGACGGCCACGGGAGGCTTCATCGGTTTCGGCCTTGAGGGCTTCGCGCTCGATCTCGAGTTGCTGGATCCGCCGTTCGACTTCGTCGATTTCGGTTGGCATCGAGTCGATCTCGATCTTCAGACGCGAAGCTGACTCGTCGATCAGGTCGATCGCCTTGTCGGGCAGGAATCGGTCGGCGATGTAGCGCTCGGAAAGCGTGGCGGCGGCGATGATCGCGGAGTCGGCGATCCTCACACCGTGGTGAACTTCGTAGCGTTCCTTCAGTCCGCGCAGGATGGCGATCGTGTCGGGCACATCGGGCTCTCCGACCGTGACCGGCTGGAAGCGGCGCTCGAGGGCTGCATCCTTTTCGATGTGCTTCCGGTACTCGTCCAGCGTGGTGGCACCAACCGCGCGGAGCTCACCGCGGGCCAGCATCGGCTTGAGCAGGTTGGCGGCATCGACCGCACCTTCGGCGGCACCGGCACCAACGATGGTGTGGAGCTCGTCGAGGAAGAGAACGATCTGGCCTTCGGCATCCTGAACCTCGGTCAGCACGGCCTTGAGCCGCTCCTCGAACTCGCCGCGATACTTGGAGCCCGCCAGCAAAGCACCGATGTCGAGCGCGATCACGCGTCGGTCACGGAGGCTTTCCGGCACGTCTCCGGAAACGATGCGCTGAGCGAGTCCTTCGACGATCGCTGTCTTGCCGACGCCTGGTTCGCCGATCAGGACCGGGTTGTTCTTGGTCCGGCGGGAGAGCACCTGGATCACGCGGCGGACTTCCTCGTCGCGGCCGATCACCGGGTCGAGTTTCCCGTCCGCGGCAGACGCGGTCAGGTCCTGGCCGAACTTCTCGAGGGCCTGTACCTGGTCTTCCGGATTGGGGGAGTTCACCTTGTGGGGCCCGCGGACCTCGGCGATCGCCTTGGCCAGTGACTCGCGGTCGGGCAGGATTTCGGAGGTCTTCGCCTTTGAATCGGCGATCGCCAGAAGCATGTGTTCGGTCGAGACGTACTCGTCGCCCATCTGGGCCATTTCGCCTTCGGCCCGGCGCAGCACATCGGAAAGTGCGGATGAGGGCCGGGGGTCGGCGCTAGCTCCCTCACCCAGAGTCGGCAGTTCGGCAATTGCAGAGCGCGCGCGGCTCTTGATCGAAGCGAGGTCGGCGCCAAGCTTGTTCAGCACGGCAGGCACCAGCCCGTCGTCCTGCTCGAGCAGAGCTACGAGCAGATGGGCAGGGGTAATTTCGGGGTTTCTGGAGGCGGCGGCCAGACGCTGCGCGGTCTGGATCGCTTCCTGGGATTTGACTGTGAATCTGTCTGGTTGCACGTAACGAATTGTACGCGCTTAACAACAGAATGTCAAGAAATCTAAGTCAGCCTGACTTAGATAGTGAAGCAGGGCCTATTGGCTCTCGCCGGGGCGGCGCACCGGGATCCGGGCTGGAGTTTCGGGTTCGTAGGCGCCATAGGGAACGATCTCCATGTGGAGCCGCTCCATCTCCTGGTCGAGCTTGGCTTCGAGCTCCCGGGTACGCTGACGCATCGCTTCGAGCTCGGCCCGCATGGCCTCGACCCGGGTTTCCATTTCGAGAACGGTCTCGACTCCGGCGAGGTTGAGGCCTTCTTCGTTGGTCAGCTGCTGGATCCGTTTCAGACGTTCCACATCCCGCTGCGAGTAGAGCCGGGTGTTCTTCGGTGAACGCTTCGGGGTGATCAGGCCGCGAGATTCATAGATCCGCAAGGTCTGCGGGTGCATGTCGGCCAGTTCGGCGGCGACCGAAATCATGAAGACCCCGCGGTCCTCGTCCACATGGACCTCGATCCTTGTCTGGCGCTCAGCCATCCTTTGCAGTTCCCTTCGATCCGGCGCGACGGAGGAGGTCGGCGCGCGGGTCGTCGCCGTTCATTGCCTCGGCCAGCTGGTCAACAGCCCGGCGCTGATCATCGGTCAGTTCCCTGGGGATGACGACATTCAACCGGTAGCGGATGTCGCCACGGCCCTTGCCGTTGGCGTTCGGAGGTCCTTCGCCGCGAAGCCTCTGGATCGCGCCGTTCTGGGTTCCGGCCCCGACCCGGATCCGCTTGGTTCCGGAAAGGGTTGGAACTTCGACCGTCCCGCCCCGCATCGCCTCGGCCACGCTGATCGGAACCTCGACCTCGAGGTTGCCGTCATCGAGCCGTTTGAAGACCGGTGAAGGGGAGACCTGAATGGTCACGAAGAGATCACCCGAAGGTGCTCCGCGGACCCCGGCTTCGCCCTTGCCGGCGACCCTGATCCGGGTGCCGTCCTTGACTCCGGCGGGGATGTTCACCTTGTAGCGCTTGGTCTGGTGGGTCAGTCCGGACCCGCCGCAGGTGTGGCAGGGGCTGGGGATGATCTGCCCGGTGCCCTGGCATTGCGGGCAGGGCTGACTGATCGAGAAGAAACCCTGACCCTGGGCCTCGACCCCGCGACCGCCACAGCGCGGGCAGGCCTCCGGGCTGGTGCCAGGCTCGGCGCCGGAGCCGGAACAGGTCGGGCAGCGCTCCGATTTGGGGATGGTGACGGTGAGCTGGGTTCCGTTCATCGCGTCATCGAAGGAGATGCGCGTGTCCGTTTCCAGATCCCGGCCCCGTTCGGGTCCGGGTCCCTCGCCGCCGCTCCGGTTGAAGATGGTCGAGAAGATGTCCCCGAAGCCGCTCGGTGCTCCCTGGCCGAAGGGATTGCCCTGGGGCGCTCCCTGGCCGAAGCCGCCGAACATGCCGCCGCCGGAGTCGTACTCCTTGCGCTTTTCTTCGTCACCCAGCACGTCGTAGGCCGCCTGGATTTCCTTGAAGCGATCCTCGGCTGACTTGTCATCCGGGTTGCGGTCAGGGTGGTACTGCCGCACCAGTTTGCGGTGCGCCTTCTTGATTTCTTCCTGCGATGCCTTCTTGCTGACACCGAGCACTTCGTAAAGGTCCTTCGCCATCTCTTCTCACCTCCCCGAGTCAGTCGGGGATCTGGTTTCGGCTCTGTTCACTGGCTGACCACTACGCGGGAGGGACGAATCACATTCTCCCCGGCGCGGTAGCCCTTCTGCATGACCTCGATCACCACACCTGACTCGACCCCGTCGGCCGGCAGGGCCTGCAGCGCTTCGTGGAGGTTCGGGTCGAAAGTCTCGCCACTCGGGTCATAGCCTTCCACCCCGGCCTTCCGCAGAACAGCCTGAAGGTCGCGGTAGGTGACGATCACTCCCTGCTCGGTGACCGGCGCGTCGGCCGGGAGTTCACCATTAAGTGCCGCGGCCTGGTCGATGCCGGCCGCTTCGAGCACCCGCTCGAGGTTGTCGATCGCCTCGATCAGGCCGGAGACGACTTCGAGTCGTCCTCTTTCGGCCTGGGCCTGGCTTTCGGCCGCCATCCGTTTGCGGTAATTGTCGAAATCAGCCTTGGTCCGCTGAGCGAGCTGGAGATATTCGTCCCGCTGGCTGCGGGCTTCCTCGACCAGCGCGTTGAGGTCCTGCTCGACACTCGCCTCGGCCGCGGCATCGGCAGCCGCCGCTTCCGCGGGCGTCTCTGCCACGGTGGACTGATCGGCGGCGTTCGGAGCCGGATCGGCCGCCGACACCACTTCGGCGTCGACGATCTCTTCCACCTCGGGCTGGCCCGTGGTCTCCTCCGGCTCCTGCGTCACTTGTTCTCGTCCTCGTCAACCACTTCGGCGTCGATCACTTCTTCCTCTTCGGAGGAAGCGCCGCCGTCAGCGGCTCCGTCGGCACCGGCGGCCTGGGCTTCAGCCTGAGCTGCCTGATAGACCTGCTCGGACACCTTGTGGAAGGCGCTCTGCAGTTCTTCGGTCTTCGACTTGATCTCTTCGGCGTCCTCTGATTCGAGTGATCCGCGCAGGGCAGCGATCTTGTCCTGGATCTCTGTCTTGTCAGCGGCGTCGATCTTGTCGCCGAGTTCCTCGACCTGCTTTTCCGAGGTGTAGGCGGCGTTCTCGCCGATGTTCCTGGCCTCGGCGAGCTCGCGCTGCTTGCGGTCATCGTCGGCGTGGGCCTCGGCGTCAGAGACCATGTTGTTGATCTCGTCATCCGAGAGTCCGGAACCGGACTTGATCTCGATCTTCTGTTCCTTGCCGGTACCGAGATCCTTGGCCGTCACGTTGATGATGCCGTTGGCGTCGATGTCGAAAGTGACTTCGATCTGCGGCATGCCGCGCGGGGCCGGCGGGATTCCGGTCAGCTGGAACTTGCCCAGGCTCTTGTTGTAGGCAGCCATCTCGCGCTCGCCCTGGAGGACGTGGATCTCGACCGAGGGCTGGTTGTCCTCGGCGGTCGAGAAGGTCTCCGACTTGCGGCTGGGGATGGTCGTGTTGCGTTCGATCAGCTTGGTCATCACGCCGCCCTTGGTCTCGATACCGAGGGTAAGCGGGGTGACATCAAGCAGCAGGACGTCCTTGACGTCACCGGCGAGGACTCCCGCCTGGATCGCTGCTCCGACCGCGACTGCCTCATCCGGGTTCACGCCCTGATGCGGCTCCTTGCCGGTCAGCTCGGAAACCTTTTCGCGCACGGCCGGCATGCGGGTCATGCCGCCGACCAGAACGATGTGGTCGATCGTGGCATCACCGGCGTCAGCCATTGCCTGCTTTACCGGTCCGACCACGCGGTCGAGCAGTTCAGCAGTCAGTTCGTTCAGCTTCGAACGGGTCAGCTTGAGGTCGAGGTGCTTGGGCTGGCCCTCCACTGCGGTGATGAAGGGAATGTTGATCTGGGTCTCCTGGGCGGAGGACAGTTCAATCTTCGCCTTCTCGGCCGCTTCGTAAAGACGCTGCAGCGAGTTCTTGTCAGCTGCGAGGTCTACACCCTGGTCCTTCTTGAACTCGGCAACCAGCCAGTCGACGATCGCCTTGTCGAAGTTGTCACCACCGAGGTGGTTGTCACCGGCGGTTGACTTCACGTCGAAGACGCCGTCGCCGATCTCGAGCACGGAAACGTCGAAGGTGCCGCCGCCGAGGTCGAAGACCAGGATGGTCTGGTCGGTGTCTTCCTTGTCGAGGCCGTAGGCCAGCGAGGCGGCGGTCGGTTCGTTGATGATGCGCTTGACGTCGAGGCCGGCGATCCTGCCGGCGTCCTTGGTCGCCTGGCGCTGGTCATCGTTGAAGTAAGCCGGGACGGTGATCACGGCCGAGTCGACGGTTTCGCCCAGCTTCGCTTCGGCATCCGCCTTCAGCTTGCCGAGGATCATCGCGCTGATCTCGGGCGGCGAGTACTGCTTGCCGCGCACGTCCACGCGGACATCCCCGTTCGGGCCGGCTTCGACCTTGTACGGGATCATCGTCTCCTCTTCCTTCACTTCGGCCTCTTTGCGGCCCATGAAGCGCTTGATAGAGAAGATCGTGTTTTCCGGGTTCATCACGGCCTGGCGCTTGGCTACGGTGCCGACCAGCCGTTCGTCCTTGTCATTGAAGGCGACCACTGAAGGTGTGGTTCGTCCGCCCTCGGAGTTCTCGAGAACGGTCGGTTCGCCGCCTTCGAGAACCGCTACGCACGAATTCGTCGTGCCGAGGTCGATTCCAATCGTCTTTCCCACTGTGTTTCTCCTGTTTTGCTGTGTGACGGGCCCATGAGGG
>JAUPTY010000009.1 GCA_030917845.1 Actinomycetota bacterium
AGTCGACAAGCCCAAGCCGAAGCCCGGTGACAAGGGAGTCGAGCAGGAAGAGGGCAAGGTCCAGACCGGCAAGGGGAAGCTGGGGACTCTGACCAACCCGGAGACCTACGACAACGTCCCCGGTCACATCATCCCGATCCTCGAGCACGAGTTCGATGACTTCGATGCCGAGGCGGATGAATTCCTCGCCGGCAACACCCCGGAACCGGAGTTCATCGGCTTCCGTCTGAAGCAGGGTGTTTACGGCCAGCGCCAGCCCGGAGTCCAGATGGTCCGCGTGAAGCTCCCCTACGGCGGGATCACCCCCGACCAGATGGATGCCTTCGCCGATGCGGTCGAGACTTATGCCCCGCTGAACAAGGGTCACATCACGACCCGGCAAAACATCCAGATCCACCACGTCCCGCTGGACCAGATGAAGCACATGCTTCGCGACATGGCCCCGAGCGGTCTTTCCTCCCGCGAAGGTTGCGGCAACACGGTCCGCAACGTGACCGGTGACCCATGGGCCGGTGTCGCCGAGGACGAGATCTTCGACCCGACCACCTACGTCGGGGCCTACACCCGCTACTTCGTCCGGCATCCCACCACCCAGCTGATGCCCCGAAAGATCAAGACCGCCTTCACCGGTTCCGACGCCGACCGGGCGATCACCGGTATTCATGACATCGCTTTCATCAGCCGGATAAGGGACGGAGTCAAGGGCTTCGAGGTCCGGGTCGGTGGCGGCACCTCGATCATGGCCCGCATCGCCCCCACCCTCTACGACTTCGTCGAGGCCGACAACGGCGACTTCCTGAAGGTCTCGGAAGCCGTGTTCAGGATTTTCGACCGCCAGTCCTGGCTCCGCGTCAACCGCGCCCGGGCCCGGATCAAGGTTCTGGTCGACAAGGTCGGCATCGAGGAAGTCCGTCGGATGGTCGACGAGGAACTGAAGGGCGACTGGGCAAACGAACGTGATTACACGATCGATCACATGCGCTTCGACCTCGACGAGGAAGCGAACCTGCTGCCGAACGTCACCGCCCATGCCTCACGGAATGGTGATCGCTCGCAGTTCGAGGCTTTCGTGGCCGCGAATGTCGAGCCGCAGAGGCAGGACGGCTTCAACACGGTCGAGATCAAGATCACCCGTGGCGACCTGACCCCGGAACAGTTCCGCGGTCTCGGCCAGATCATGCGCGACCACACCGGCGGGTTCGCCCGGACTACAGTCCAGCAGAACCTGGTCCTCAGGTGGGTCCGCGACGAGAGCCTCTATGACGTTTACAAGGCACTCGGCGAACTCGGCCTAGATGACCTCGGTCCGCGCACGGTCACTGATGTCGTCTCCTGCCCCGGTACCGATTCCTGCAAGCTCGGGATCACCTCTTCGATGGGTCTGAACAAGGCCGTCCAGGAGAAGGTCACCGGCATGAACATCACCGATCCGCTGACCCGGCAGATCCACATCAAGATGAGCGGCTGCCCGAATGGCTGCAGCCAGCATCACATCGCCAACATCGGCTTTTATGGCGCTTCGCTGAAGGTCAGCGGCAAGACCATGCCGGCCTATGTCCCGCACCTCGGGGGCAAGTACGTCGATGGTGAAGTGATCTACGGCACCCGCCTCAAGGCCCGCCTCCCCGCCCGCCGGGTTCCGGATGCGGTCGAGCGGTGGATCAGGCTTTACGAATCCGACCGCGAGGAAGGCGAGGTCTTCAATGACTTCGTTGACCGGGTCGGCACCGCGCGGATGGAAAAGGAAGTGAAGGAGCTGACCCTTCCGGTCGAGTTCAGCCTCGAGTCCATGCAGCAGTTCATCGACTGGAACCGGGTCGACCCGTACCAGGTCGAACGCGGCGAAGGCGAGTGCGCGATCTAGGTATCTGATGGAACCGTCGACCACAATCAACCCGGCGCAGGCCGAGGCCGAACGGAAGGCAGAAGAAGCCACTCGTGCTCTCGCTGCCCGCTTCGATGCGGAGAAGGAAGCCGCCCGGATCGAGCCGTTCGACGCAAGCCAGATTCTGGAGTGGGCCTTTGAGCAGTTCGGCGAAGACATCTACATCGCCTGCTCGTTCCAGAAGACGAGCTCGGTCGTGATGCATCTGGCCACCGAGGTCAACCCGAATGCGCGGTTCTTCTACCTCGACACGGACTTCCTCTTTCCCGAGACCTACGAGACCCGGGACCGGCTGGCCGGACATTTCAACGTCGATTTCGAACGCTGGCACAACATCACTCCGGAGGAACAGGCCCGGCAGTTCGGCGACCAGCTATGGAAGACCGACCCGGATGCCTGCTGCGGGATCCGCAAGGTGGATCCGATGAGGCGGGCCCTGTCGACGGTCGACGCCTGGGTCGCCGGTATCCGCCGGGAGGATTCGGCTACCAGGGCAGGATCGCCCAAGTTCATGTGGGACAAGAAGTTCGACATCTGGAAGTTCAACCCGATCGCCGACTGGACCGAGCGGGATGTCTGGACGCATCTCCACAAGCACGGGATTCCCTACAACCCGCTGCATGATCAGGGGTACCCTTCGATCGGCTGCACCCATTGCACCCGCCCCGTACTGCCCGGTCAGTCGTCCCGGGATGGCCGCTGGTCCGGCTCCGGCAAGACGGAGTGCGGCATCAATTAGCCGCCGATCGGGCGGCATCAGCCAGTCAGAACGGCTAGGCTGCCCGATTCCCCACTTGATCTATCAACTTTCTCCCCTACCTCCGAGAACCTCACTATGACTGAACTAGCCCTACAGCTTTCCGAACGCCAGACCGCCGACTTCGAGATGATCGCGATCGGCGCGTTCGCGCCGCTCACCGGATTCCAGGGTCACGCCGACTGGCAGCGCGTCTGCGACGACATGCGGACCGAGTCCGGCGAATACTGGCCGATCCCGATCACCCTCCCGACCGACCTTGACTGCCAGGTCGGTGACGTCGTGACCCTGAGCGCCGACAACGGCAAGCACCTGGGCTCGATCACCGTCGAGGAGATCTTCGAGCGGGACGTCCGCGAGGAAGCCCAGAAGGTCTACCGGACGGTTGACGGCGAGCATCCCGGTGTCGCCGCGATTTATGAGGAGGGCAGCCGCTGCATCGCCGGCCCGATCAAGGTCGACGCCACGCCGGACCACGAGGAGGCGTTCATGCGCCGCTACCTCACCCCGGCCGAGTCAAAGCAGGCCTTCGCCGACCGCGGCTGGAAGAAGATCGTTGCCTTCCAGACCCGTAACCCGATTCACCGCGCCCACGAGTACCTGACCAAGGCCGCGCTCGAGGCATGTGACGGGCTCTTCATCCACCCGCTGATCGGCAAGACCAAGCCGGGCGACATCCCTGCGGATGTTCGGATGAAGTGTTACGAGCTGCTGATGGAGAACTACTACCCGAATGACCGGGTAATGCTCGGCGTGAAGCCGGCCAAGATGCATTACGCCGGCCCGCGTGAGGCAGTACTCCACTCGATCATCCGCCGCAACTACGGCTGCACCCACTTCATCGTCGGCCGCGACCACGCCGGTGCCGGTGATTACTACGGCACCTTCGAGGCTCAGGAGATCTTCGATGACATCGACATCGAAGAACTCGGCATCGAGCCGCTGATGTTCGAACACACATTCTGGTGCCACAAGTGCGAGGGGCTTGCTTCGAACAAGACCTGCCCCCATGACGCCGAGTCGCACCTTTTCCTTTCGGGCACCAAGGTGCGTGAGATGCTGGGCAACGGCGAGATGCCGCCGCCTGAATTCTCCCGTCCCGAGGTCGCCCAGATTCTGATCGACTCTTACAAGGAGGACAACTAACCAATGTCAGAAAGCAAGGGATTCACCCTCTGGTTCACCGGCCTCTCCGGTGCTGGCAAGACCACGATCTCCGAGATCGTCGCCCGGGAGCTCAAGGCTCGCGGCTCGAAGCTCGAGATTCTCGACGGCGACATCGTCCGGGAGAACCTCTCGAAGGGCCTCGGCTTCTCGAAAGAAGACCGCGACACGAACATCCGCCGGATCGCCTTCGTCGCTGACCTGCTCTCGCGCAACGGCACACCGGTCATCACCGCCGCGATCTCGCCCTACCGTGAGATCCGCCGGGAAGCCCGCGACATGATGGGTGACCGCTTCATCGAGGTCTACATCGAAGCCTCGGTCGAGGTCTGCGAGGCCCGTGACGTCAAGGGTCTCTACGCCAAGGCCCGCTCCGGAGAGATCCCGGAGTTCACCGGCGTCTCCGACCCTTACGAGATTCCGGAGAATCCGGAGATCGCTCTCAAGACCGCTGACGAAGAGCCGGAAGAGTCGGCCGCCAGGCTGATCACCTACCTGGAAGAGCGCCAGCTCATCCCGGCCGCGGTCGCCTCCTAACCGGACTCAGCTTCAAGGGCTGCGGAAACCTCCGCCCACAGCAGTTTCTGCGACTCATTTGGTAAAGGGCGGGCCTTCGGGTCCGCCCTTTTTCTTGCCCGCTCCCTCTGTGTTGAAGTCACACAACTCCTTAGTTGTGTAGTGGTACACTCGTGGTATGGAAGTCTTGGTCAACCGGATCTCGCGAGCAAACGCCCCCTCGGGTCACCAGCCGGAGCGGGTTCCCGTTATCGAAGACGACGGTCTGGTCCGGCTCGATCCGTGGTGGGGGTCAATCCAGCCCGGCCAGCTCCACTCCGACCTTCCGACCTGGGGCGAACTCGAACTTATCGATCACATCGAAAGCGGCGGCCGCCTGATCGACACCAGGCAACCCGCTTACGTCGAAGCCAGCGGGACCATTCCAGGAGCGATCGTTCTCCCCTGGGAAACGATCGCAGAGCACCTGGATCTTTTCGACGCCCGACGCGTCACGGCGCTCTTCTGCAACGGCCCTCAATGCGCGGCCACACCCCGGGCTGTCGAGCGCCTTCTTGCGGTCGGGGTCGCACCCGCTTCGCTCGCCTACTACCGGGGCGGCATTCAGGACTGGGTAGCTCTCGGTCTTCCCACGGTCCCGGTTTCCTCCAAGTAGACGGGAGCCCGGAGCGGCCAGTGGAGCCCCTCCCCCGGGGGGTTCCACTGGCCGCTGCCCGGATCACGGAACGGACGATGCCTCTGCCGTGTTTCCGTCGGGAAGAACCACCGTCCTTGCGACCGCCCTGCGCTCGGCGATTGCCTTCAACACGGCGGGGCCGTGCTCGAGAGGTACGGCCCTCACCACGGGTGGTCGCAGCGCCCCGCGGTCGGCCATTTCGTTCAGGCGCGAGGCCGCTCCGGCCAGGCCCTCCGGGAGGTTGGCGAGAATGCTCCAGGTGCAGCCCCGCACGTCCGTGTTGTTGAAGAGCAACCGGTTAACCGTCACAGTCGGTATTTCCCCCGCAGCGAAGCCGACGACCATCAGCCGGCCCTCCGGTGCCAGCGACCGGAGACTGTCGTTGAAGCGAACACCGCCAACCGGGTCGAAGATGACGTCTACGCCGCCACCGCTGGCCTCGACCGCAGCGTTGCGCCAATCCTCTCCGGCCTTGAAAACCGAGTCCGCCCCTGCCGCAGACGCGGCATCAGCCTTCTCATCGCTGGAGACCACTGCGAAGACCGTGGCGCCGAGGGCTTTCGCGACCTGGATTGCGGCCGTCCCGACTCCACCACCGGCGCCGTGGACCAGCACGGTCTCGCCCTTCTTCAGAGCTGCCCGCTGGTGAAGCGCGGCGTAGGCCGTCAGATAGTTGAGAGGGTAGGCCGCCCCCTGTTCGAAGGTGAACGAATCCGGTAGCGGAAAGGTGGCCTCGGGGACCGCCGCGACTCTTTCCGCGTGAGTGCCGAAGGAGAGAAGAGTCACGACCCGGTCGCCGGGCGCGAAGGTGCTCCCCTCGGGGGCGCTGACGACCTGGCCGGCGGCCTCCCACCCCAAAGTGAAAGGCAGGGGCTGGCGGATCTGGAACTCTCCACGGTTCATCAGGAGGTCGGGGAATCCCACCCCAGCCGCCCGGACCGCCACCACCAGACCGGAATCGTCCGGCTCGGGTACATCGGTCAGGACGAGACTTTCCGGTCCGGCTTCCGCTTCCACTCTCAATGCCCTCATTGGTCCTCCGATAACTAGGTCTGAAAATAAGACTCAAGAAAACAGGGTTCGATAAACGGATCCAGGTTGGTAGGCTCGATCAATGAAGTACGAAGAGCTGATTGAGCAGCCCTGTTCCATCACGCGTCCTATGACCGTGCTCGGTGACCGGTGGACGTTTCTGATCGTCAAGCAGTCCTTCGCGGGAGTCCGGCGTTTCGAGGACTTCCTGACCAGCCTGGGAATTTCAAGAGGGCTGCTGAGCGAACGCCTGGACCGGCTGGTCGAACACGGGATCCTCGATCGTGAGCCCTACAAGGATGAGCGGCGCACCCGCATGGAGTACCGCCTGACCACCAAGGGCCGCGATCTCTACCCGATCCTGATCGCAATCCGAGACTGGGGAGATACCTACATGGCCCCGGACGGCCCGCCCGTCCATTACCGCCATGCTGGCTGTGGGGGCGAAGCCCATGTCCACATCACCTGCGACAAATGCGGCGAGGAACTCAGTGCTCACGACGTCGCCCCGGAACCGGGAACGGGTGCCGTCAGGGCTTAGGCGGAACTGCGGGCTGACCCAGATCGTAGGTCTGGTAGGCGCCGAAGCGGCTGAACGTCTTGTGAGTGGGACCGTGGAAGTCCGAGGAGGCAGTGGCGGTCACCCCGAGTTCATTGGCAAGGTTGAGCAGGTGCTCGGTCTGCTTCCTCGTGTGTGACGGATAAAAGACCTCGATGCCGCCGATGTCGAGGGCGCGGATCAGTTCCTCGACCTGCTCCGGGACTTTGACGTCCCAGTACGGATGGGCGATGACCGGCACTCCTCCGGCCTCACGGATCAGGGCGCAGGCCTCGTTCGCGTCGGGCCATTTGCGTGAAACGAAAGCCTTGGCCCCCGGAACCAGCCACTCCTCGAAGAAGGGCCCGAGGTTGCCGGTTGCTCCGGCCGCCTTGGCGATGTGGGGCCGGCCGATCGCGTCGGCGGCGCCGGCTTCACGAACTGCGTCCTCGAAGGTCAGGTCAAACCCGTGGTCGCGCAGGTTCTGAACGATCTCCTTCGCCCGCTCGCGACGCTGCTCCTGGGCACGCTCGCAGGCCGGAGTGATCTTTTCGACATCCACCCAGTAGCCACAGATATGCAGATCCTCGGCGTACTCATGGACCGAGGACATCTCGACTGCCGGGACGACCTCGACCCCGAGCCGCTCTCCGGCTTCGATCGCCTCGGGAACCCCGGCCACCCCGTCGTGGTCGGTGAGAGCCAGCACTTCAACCCCTGCCTTGGCGGCTTCTTCCACCACGCCCGCAGGTTCGAGCTGACCATCAGAGATAACGGAATGCGACTGAAGTTCGATCATGGGTCGGAGAAGCTTAGAGGTACGGGGAGGCAAAGAACGCGCTTTGTCCCTGCCAAATAAACTGCCCCCGTTATGTTCTCGAAGATCCTGATCGCCAATCGTGGCGAAATCGCCATCCGTGTCGCCCGCGCCTGCAAGGAGATGGGGATCACCTCCGTCGCCGTCTACTCGGAGGCTGATCGCGACGCCCCGCATGTGCAGGCCTGCGACGAGGCATTCCTGATCGGGCCGGCAATTCCGTCAGAGAGCTACCTATCGATCGAGAAGATCATCCAGGCCTGCAAGGACTCCGGCGCCGAGGCCGTGCACCCCGGATATGGCTTTCTGGCCGAGAACTCCGACTTCGCCCGCGCCCTCGACGAGGCCGGGATCAACTTCATCGGCCCGCCCGCTTCGGCGATCGACGCCATGGGATCGAAGACAATGGCCCGGGAGGTAATGGAGAAGGCCGGTGTGCCGATCGTGCCCGGAGCAACCGAGCCCGCGAAGGATCTCGATGAAGCCCGCGCGCAGGCCGAGCAGGCCGGTTACCCGGTCGCCTGCAAGGCGGTCGGCGGTGGCGGTGGCAAGGGCTTCCGCGTCGCAATGACCCCGGATGAGCTCCAGGAAGCTTTCGAGGGTTCGGCCCGCGAAGGGGAGAAGTTCTTTTCGGACGACCGGGTTTACGTCGAGCGTTACCTGGAAAACCCGCGCCACGTGGAAGTTCAGGTCCTGGCTGACAAGCACGGCAACGTGATCCACCTCGCCGAGCGCGACTGCTCGATTCAGCGCCGTCACCAGAAGCTGATCGAGGAGGCTCCCGGCCCCCACGTCGACGAGGAGATGCGCGACCGGATCGGCAAGATCGCAACCGACGCAGCCCGTGCGGTCGGCTATTTCTCGGCCGGAACGGTCGAGGGCATGCAGGTCGGTACCGAATACTTCTTCCTTGAGATGAACACCCGGGTCCAGGTCGAGCACTGCGTGACCGAGATGATCACCGGCGTGGACATCGTCCGCGAGCAGATCAAGATCGCCGCCGGCGAGGAGCTATCGCTCACGCAGGAAGACGTTGAAATCGACGGCTGGGCAATCGAGTGCCGGATCAACGCCGAGAAGGCCGACAAGAATTTCTCACCCGCCCCCGGTCCGATCGACGTTTATGACGAGCCTTCTGGTCCCGGCATTCGGGTCGATTCGGGAGTCAAGGCCGGGTCCGAAGTGACCCCCATGTACGACCCGATGGTCGCCAAGCTGATCGTCTGGGACAACGACCGCGCCGCCGCGACGAAGCGGATGCTCCGCGCCCTCGACGAGTACACGATCGAGCCCCTCTCGACTCTGATCCCGTTCCACAAGGCGATCCTGCAGACCGAGCAGTGGGACCGCGGCGAAACCTGCAAGGACCTGACCGAAGACAAGAAGTGGCTGAAGGCGACCAAGCCCGAGGACACTGAGCTCCCCGCCCCAGCCGAAGACGAGGCCGAGAAGGTGGCCCGGGATTACCTGGTCGAAGTATCCGGCAAGCGTTTTGACGTGAAGGTGATCGGCGAGGCCAGCGGCTTCGCGGCCGCCGGTCCGGCGCCTGCCGCTGGCGGGGCCAAGCCGAAGCGCGAAAAGAGGGCCGGAGGCAGCGGTGGCGGAGGAGGCCCCGTACTTGCCTCACCGCTCCAGGGATCGATCTTCAAGCTCGAGGTAGCCGAAGGCGCCGAGGTCAAGGAAGGCGACCTGATCTGCATCATCGAAGCCATGAAAATGGAGAACGAGATCACCGCTCACAAGGACGGCAAGGTCAGCAAGGTCAGCATCTCCGTTGGCGACGCAGTCGCTTCCGGGGATCCTCTCGTCACAATTGAGTAACATCCCGCGGTCGGTCTGGGTCCACCTATAGGCGGGGGGCCCGGGACGATCCCGCTCAAGAGAGGATCACTTATGGACATTTTTGCCTACCTGGACCCCGGCAGCGTCAGTGCAGCGCTCGCCGCAGTACTGGCCGGACTCGCCGGTATCGGAGCCGCATTCCGCACCTATGGTTCGAATCTGAAGAACAAGCTCATGTTCTGGAAGAAGGACGAACCCGTCCCGGCCGATGCCACAACGGCAGCCGAAGTCACCCCGGCCGAGACCCCCGAAGACAAGCCGGCCGAGCAGTAAAACTGTGACAGCCGCAGAACCGGGCTCTTTCAGAGACCGTGACAGCCGCGTCGTTGTATCCGGCGACGCGATTTACCGGGCCCTCAGCCCGGAAGGCGCCGAAGACTGGCGCGCCCTCTCTGGCAGCCCGCTGCTAGATCAGCTGACCGCCTCCGGAGAGCTGATCGGCACCCGCGAAGCCGATGCTTCGGTCCTAGAGGAAAGCGGAGATCTGCTCCCGACCGGGGTCGAGATGGTCCTCGAACACGACCGTGTGCCCTTCGTTTCCTACCCTTACGAGTGGACTTTCAGCATGCTTCAGGATGCAGCGAAGCTCCAGCTTGAACTCGGCGTCGCCGCGATCGACGCCGGGCTCACCCTGAAGGACGCAACCCCCTACAACGTCCAGTACCTCGGTTCACAACCAACCTTCATCGACGTCGGCAGCTTCGAGAAGATCACCGAAGGCGAGCCCTGGATCGCCTACCGGCAGTTCTGCATGCTCTACCTCTATCCGCTTCTTTTCCAGGCCCACAAGGACATTCCCTTCCAGCCCTGGATGCGCGGCTCGATCGACGGGATCCAGCCGATCGATGCGATCAAGGTTTTCTCTCTGAGAGACCGTCTCCGGCGCGGCGTCTTCATTCACACGTCACTTCACGCGCGGCTCGACCGTCGGGCGCACAAGTCCGGTCCGGGCAGCGCCGAAGACAACAAGAACACCCGGCAGGTCAAACCGAATCAGATCCAGGCCCAGCTTCAGTCGATGCATCGCATGGTCTCGAAGCTGAAGTGGAAGACCGGGGAGACCTCCTGGAGCGGCTACCGCCAGAGCAACACCTACTCGGATAACGACGACAAGCGCAAACAGGGCTTCGTGGCCGAGGTCGCGGCGGCCGAGAAGCCGGCCCTGACCTGGGACATGGGCTGCAATGACGGCGCCTACTCGCGAATCGCGGCCGAGAATTCGGAAAGGGTCGTCGCCTTCGATTTCGACCACGCCACGGTCGAGGCGCTGTACCGGTCACTGCGGGAAGAAGGCAACACGAAGATCCTGCCGCTGGTTTCGAACCTGGCCGACCCTTCTCCCGCCCTCGGCTGGCGGGGCCTTGAACGCAAGACCCTGGTCGACCGTGGTGCCCCCGACCTGATGCTGGCGCTGGCCCTGATTCACCACGTCTCGATCAGCGCGAACATTCCGATTGCCGATTTCCTCCAGTGGGCGCGGGACATGGAGACCACCCTGCTGATCGAGTTCCCCAAACGGACGGACCCGATGGTCAGGGCCCTGCTCGCCAACAAGCAGGACGGCGCCAACCCCGACTACGAAGAAGAGAACTTCGAGCGCGAGCTCGAACGACGCTTCACGGTGAGGCGACGCGAAGAGCTTCCCTCCGGGGACCGGATCCTCTACCTGGCCACGCCGCGGTAGGAGTTTGGCTGCTCCGGACGAAGGTTCGGAAGTGGAGATGAAACAGGGCTGGGCTGCGGTCTTTGACAGACCGGCGCCGAGTCAACGCCGGTTGCTGCTCGGTGGCGGCCACCTGGCTGCGCTCTGGGCCCTCGCCTTCGTACAGCCCTTGCTGGACCTGCTGGGCAACAACCCCGAGTTCTTCGTCGCCCGAGGCAATTCGGCCGGCGACATCCCGATCCTCGCGATCGGCTTCACCGTGCTGCCCGGAGGATCTCTGTCCCGACCCGGAAGCGGACCAGGGCTGGCTCACCCGCCTCGAGGCCCTGTTCAACGACCTCAAATACGTGGAGGGAAAACTTGTCCTGCCGCCAGGGCTTGCCGACAAGCTGCCCGATGTGAGCTCCAATTTCGAAGACTTCGGTGAATCTGTCTACGAGCCCGAGACAATCGGGAAGCGGGAGAACCGCGAGGGCAAGCTCTTCGTCAAGGGTGAGGCGAAGTCGGACCCGGAGCTCTACGAGGAATTCATCCGCCAGGTTCCGGTCAGTGACCGGGGTCTGACCGTGATGCACATGCACCTGCCCCATCAGGTCTGGAAGTACGACACCCGGGGTTACGAGTACAACGACAGCCCGCTCGAGCAGCTGTCGCGAAGCACCAACACCTGGATGGTCAACTCAAACGGGATCGCCACCGCCCAGTACCGGATGTACGCGCAGACGGGATTCGCCGACCGGCTGCTCGGGCAGATGATCCGGAAGCTGCGCTCTTCCGGCCTCTGGGACGAGGCGATAGTGATCGTCGTCGCCGACCACGGCATCTCTTTCGAGGGTCGGGGAGTCCCGCAGCGCCAGGCCGACGAACGGGCGATGGGCGAAGTGGCCAACCCGCCGCTCTTCATCAAGTACGCGGGCCAGGAGAAGGGTCGGGTCTCATTCGCGCCGAGTCAGACCCTGGACATCGTGCCGACGATCGCCCGGGCGGTCGGAGTGAAGAAGATGTACGAAGCCGACGGGGTCCCGCTGCAGGGTCCGGTGCCCGAGCGTGAGGTCACGATCACCGACCCAGAGGGTGAACTGATCTCGGTTCCCCTGTCGGAAATGATCCTCCAGCGAAACGCGGCGATAGCCCGGGCCGACGAACGTCTGGGCACCGGGCCTTTCTACACGCTCGGCCCGGCCCCGCAGCTGCTCGGCCGGCGGGTCCCGCCGGTGCCGTCGGGGGTCAGTGACGCGGGGCTGGACGAACCCGACCTCGGCAAGGCATATGACCCGGGAATCGACCTGATCCCGATGTTCATAACCGGCACCTGGAACGGGACTGTTCCGCTGGCCCCGGCCAGGGCCCCGGTCTTCGCGATCGCAGTCAACGGAGTGGTCAGGGCCACCACCCGCCCCTTCGAGTTCGACGGAGCAGTCCGTTTCGGAGCCCTGGTCAGTCCGAAATCACTGAAGCAAGGCAAGAACCAGATAGGCATCTACCGCCTCAACGGCCAACGCCTGATCCCCTTCGGAGCCAACCACTAGGCCCCAGGGGGCTGGGGCCACGGTGGGGACCAGTTGCGACAGGTTTGGCCTTTGCAGCCGCGGAGGGCCTGAAGCTGCTCGTCTAGGTACCTGATTACGTATCGATACCTGGGGTCCAGAGCCCGATTCTCGAGTTCAGCCGGGTCCTCGCTCAGCACGTAAAGCTCGCTCTCCCCGTTTTCGTAGCGGATGAACTTGTAGGGACCGAGTCTGATCCCGACGTAGTTCTGATCCGGACTCCTGACCGAGACCGACGCGTCGCCTTCACCGCCGTCGCCTGAAACCACTTCCGGTTCTTCGGGGTAGTCGCCCGGAATCAGGTTGGTCACCTGCTGATAGCTGGAGAGCAGGATCGGTCGCCGGGAGCGTTTCTTCGGGTCGACCCAGAAAGGCTTCATTGAACGGCCGTCGATAGTCAGCTGGGCCCGCGCGTCAGCCAGCTTGATAATGGTGGGGACGACGTCATGGTTGGCGACCGGTTCGTAACTCCTGGTCCGGGGCTTGATCCCGGGTCCGCGAATCACGAAGGGAACCCGCAGGGCTGCCTCATAAGGGAGGAGTTTGCCGCGGCTGATCCGGTGCTGACCTGTGAAGAAGCCGTTGTCCGAGGTGTAGATCACGTAGGTGTTGGCGAGCTTGCCGGTTTCCCGCAGGGCCTTGATGATCCGGCCTACCCCCTCATCGACCGAGCGCAGGGACTCGACCGACTTCCTGTATTCGGTTTCGATCTGATTGATCTCGTTCTGGCTGAGCGGTGCCGCCGCGTCGGCGTCCCGCAGGAACTTCGGCTTGTCCGAGAAATCCCGTTCGTTGAAACCGGGTGGTCGCGGTCCGGGTGTCCGCAGGGCCGAGTCGTAATGCCGGACGGCCGGTTCAGGCCCGATCGGTGGCCTCGAGTCCCCATGAGGTGCGTGGTAGTCAACCTGCAGATAGAAGGGTTCGTCGCCGGATTCGCGGATCGCCTCCTCGGCCTGGATCGACATCGAATCGGTGTGGTAATTGCAGATCTCTATCCCCAGCCACGGGCACCCCTCCGGGTCCCGGCCGCCACCCAGGTCGTAGTACGGGAAACCCAGCCTCGGGGTTATCTCGCCGTCGACGTTCTGGCGATAGCCGTAGAACTCCCGGGTCGAATTGTCGGTCGCGTCGGTGACCCATCGATCCCAGCCCGGTGGCACCCTCGTCTCCGCCGGCGAGTCCGGACCGCCGTAGTAGTTCATGAACTTGCCGAAATGGAGGGTGCGGTAACCCGCCCGCTGCAGCCAGACGGGCAGGTTCTCGTACATGATCGGATTGCTCTGCCAGGCCTGCCAGCCACCCCGGTCTCCGCCGATCCTGATCACGCCATGGTTCTGGGTGTAACGGCCGCTCAGGAGCGAGGCACGGGAAGGGGCACAGAGCGGGAACGGAGTCAGGTACTGGGTGAAGGTGATGCCCTTGTCCCGCATCAGAGCCATGGTCCGGGGCATGATCTGGCGCCAGTTGTCGTAGAGACCGCGGAAGCGGCGATCAAACTCGTTCAGGGGCTGGTCATCGGTCTGGATGACCACGAAGTTCGGTCGGGTTGCCGCGGTCGCGCCTGAGGCGAACAGTCCGCAGGTCGCCACTCCGAGAAAGACGGCGGCCAGCAGGATGGCGCAGCTGCGGCGGATCATCGGCCCATCCTCTGCGGCGTCAGTGGTGTCTTTGTCGGCGGCGCGGGGAGCTGCGTCGTTTCGGTCCGGCAGGCGGCTCCCTTGCAGTTGCGACGGCTGGCCAGCTCGCTCGAAAGCCGGATCGCGATCTTCCGCCAGGCCGGGTCAGCGATCCGGTTCGCCAGTTCGGCCGGGTCGCTCTTCAGGTCGTAGAGCTCTCGCTCGCCATTGGTGTATTCGATGTACTTGTAACGGCCTGCCCTGAGCCCGGAGTAGTTCCGTGGAGGCGCCGAAGCCGACACGGCAGCATCCACGGCCGGAACATCGTTCGGGCCGACGTAGGACTCGAGCACAATCGGCCGCCGGGTCCGTTTCGCCGGGTTCTTCCAGAACGGCTTCATGCTTCGACCGTCAAATCCCCGGGGAAGCCGGGCACCGGTCAGTCCGAGGACGGTCGGGGCGATATCAACGTTGGCGACCAGTTCCGATGACTTCGCGTTCTTCGCCATCCCCGGTCCCCGGACCAGCATGGACACCTTCGCCGACGGCTCGTAGGGAAGGAACTTGGCGCTGCTCATCCGGACCCATTGCTTCCCAGCGGGCCGACCGGCACCCCGTTGACGTTCAGCCTGGTGCCGTAGTAGTAGAGCGTGCCTCCGTAGGCCGGCACATACCAGTGGCTCCATCCCGGTGGCACCGTGGGCTCGACGGTTTCCGGCGTTGCGCCGATGTAGTTGTTGGTGAACTTGCCTATATGTGAGGTCCGGTACCCGGCCCGCGAAAGCGCAACCGCCAGGTTCTCGTCCATGATCGGCAGGTTCTTCCAGCCTTCCCAGCCGCCGGTCGGCCCGGAGTTCCTGGTGAAGCCGCTGGTGTGGGCGTACTGGCCGGAGCAGGGTCGCGCGCGAGGGCGAGCAGACCGGATGGCTGACGTAGTAATTGGTGAATTCGATGCCCTTGGCACCGATCAGGTCGAGGGTCTTCGGCATCACTCGCTGGACACTGTCGTCGGAAGCTCTGAAGGTTGCCCGCAGGCTGGTGAGGCTCTGGTCGTCGGTCTGGATCACGACGACGTTCGGCCGGACCGGATCAGGAAGCGGGCGCGCCGCCTGCGCGAGACCGGAACGACCGAGTGCTCCCGCGAAGAGCAGTGCGAAGAGCAGCACGAGTGCCGCCGACTGGGTCAGGTGTTTGCGCATTCGTCCCCGAATATCTGACCTAGAAACCGTTCCGGGGCCCCGAAGGTGCGGCCGGGTGAAGGTTTTCATTTATGGTTTCTCCCGCAAACCTGCTCCAAATGGGCGAGTTTCCCCTCGAAACAATAGGATCGCCGATCGATGTCTGACCGGGTGGATAAGGCAGCGCCGCTGCAGCCGCCGTCCATCCTGATGGGCGGACTGCATCTGGCCGCCCTCTGGGCCCTGGCCATCGTCCAGCCCCTGCTCAACCTGTTGGGCAATAACCCGGATTTCTTCGTCGCCCGCGACAACACCAGTGGCGAGATCATTCTCTTCGTCCTGCTGCTGGCGATTCTGCCTGCTCTCGCCGCCGGCCTGATCGAGTTTCTGCTCAATCTGATCAGCCCGGCCGCCCGCTGGATCTTCCACCTCGTTCTCTGCGGGGTGCTGTTCTCGGCGATCGCCCTTCAGGTTCTGAAGCAGTTCACCGACGGGCCGGCCTGGCCGATGATCATCTCCGCCCTGATTCTCGGCGGGTTGCTCACCTGGGCCTACGCGAAGGCCGCGTTCATGCGCTCGATGACCGACATCCTGATCATCGCGCCGCTGGTGATCCTTGTCTCCTTCTTCTTCTTCAGCGACGCCTCTGAACTGACAACCTCGACCACCGAGGTGAAGGCGAAGGAAGTCGAGGCATCGAATCCTGCTCCGGTCGTGATGGTGATCTTCGACGAGTTCCCGGCCGGATCGCTGATGACGCCCTCGGGCAAAATCAATCCGAAGCGATTCCCCAACTTCAGCGAGCTTCAGCGGACCTCAACCTGGTACCGGAACACTGCGACCGATGCTTCCTACACTGCAATCGCCGTGCCCTCGATCCTGACCGGAAAGGACGCGAACCGGGACAGCCTGCCGACCGCAGCCGACCATCCCGACTCGATCTTCACCCTGCTCGGGGGCGACTGGAAGACCCATGCGATCGAGCCGATCACCCAGCTCTGCACCGAGGCAGTCTGTGGGAAGCGCGAGGACGGCGGCGGCATGGGCGACGCGCTCTCCTCTCTGACCTCCGACCTGAAAGCGGTTTCCGCGCATCTGCTGCTGCCCACCGACATGGGTGACGACCTGCCGGACATCTCGCAGAGCTTCCAGGGATTCGGGGGCACCGAGGAAGATTCCGTCGAACGGGGAAGGGCGCGTCAATGGGTCCGTGACCGCTTGTCCGAGGGCGAGAACTCACTTGACGGCGAGAGTGACGTAGCGAAGTTCCTCAGCACCCTGGGCAGCGATGGCCAGACCTTTGATTTCGTCCATGTGGAGAAGCCCCATTACCCGTGGACCCACTACCCCTCAGGCCTGAAGTACTCGGACGGAACCGAAGATTTCCGCAGCTTCATTTCCGACACCGCCTGGCTGGCCCCGCCTTACCTGACCGACCGGGCCCATCAGGCCCACCTGCTGGAGGTTGGTTTCACCGACAACCTGCTGGGCCGGATCATCGGAGCGATCAAGAAGCGGGGCCGCTGGGAGGAGACCCTTTTCGTTGCGACAGCCGACCACGGAGCGGCCTGGACGCGGGACCTCAACCGCCGCGAGGCCGAGCCGGAGACAATGGGCCAGATCGGCATGGTTCCCCTCTTCATCAAGGCTCCTGGCCAGACCACCGGACGAATCGTGAACCGGCCGACCTGTACAACCGAGATCGTGCCCGAGATGGCCCGGACGCTTGGCATCGACCTGCCCTGGGAAGCGGCCGAATGTGATCGCGAAACGATCCGGATCGATAACGGCGCCGGTCCCCGAACCACGCTCTCATTCGCCGAGTCGATCGCCCAGCGGCAGGTGTACATCGACCAGATGGCCAGGCTGCTCGGCGGTGACGGCGCCGACTGGCAGCGGGCATTCGAGTGGGGCGACAACAGCGAACTGATCGGACAACCGATTTCCGGTCTTGGCATCTCAGGAACTCCGTCCGGGGGCGGAGCTCCCGAGGCAAGCCCGGACATCTCCGGTGAGGGAGCGTCGACATTCGACCCGGTGGTCAAGCTCAATCCTGTGCTGCGGCAACGTGGAACGATCGAAGGACTCGATGAAGGCGTGCCGCTGGCGGTCGCTGCGAACGGACGGATTGCGGCTGTCGGGGAGACCTACACCGACCGCGGCCAGACGATGTACTCGATCCTGATACCCCAGGCTTCCCTCCGGAGCGGCACCAACCAGATTGCTCTCTTCGAGGTACTCAACCCGGCCGGAGGATCGCCCGGAAACAAATCAGGCAGGCCGGAACTGCGGTCGCTCTGGACCTCGGACGACCAATAGGATGCCCAGTCCGTGAGTGATGGCGCCAAGTCCGAGCAGCAGCCCGGGTCGGGGGCTGACGCCCGCTTCAAACGGCCCTCCCTCCTGCTGGGCGGGGCCCATCTGGCTGCCCTCTGGGCCCTCGCTTTCGTCCAGCCGATGCTCAGCCTGCTCGGTGACAATCCGGACTTCTTCGTCGCCCGGGGCAACACTTCCGGCCAGATCATTCTCTATGCGCTCGTACTGACCCTGGTCCCGCCTCTGATCGGGCTCGGCCTCGAGGCCCTCGCCCGCCTGGTCAGCCGCAATCTCCAGTGGTACGTCCATCTCGGCCTGATGAGCCTGCTCGGGGCCTGCTTCGTCCTGCAGCTGATCAAGAACTACTTCGAATGGCCGGCGGTGATCCTGATCGGGATCTCGATCGGTCTGGCCGCGGTCGGTGTCTGGCTCTATTCCCGCTGGCGTTTCCCTCAGGCCTTCATGGATGTACTGAGCGTCGCCCCCGTGGTCATCCTGATCATCTTCTTCGGGTTCAGCAGCACCTCTCGCCTGGTCCTGCCGCGCGAAGAGCCTGAGGCCGTCGATGTGCAGGTGACCAATCCGGTGCCGGTTGTGATGGTCATCTTCGACGAGTTCCCGACCGGCTCCCTGATGACTCCTGACCAGACGATCGACGGGACGAGATACCCGGCCTTCGCAGAGCTGGCGGCTGAATCGACCTGGTACCGCGACGCAACCGCGGCCGGCGCCTACACACCTCTCGCCGTCCCGGCGATCTTCACCGGCACCAAGCCGAACCACGACAACCTCCCGATCGCCGCCGACCATCCCCACAGCATCTTCACCCTGCTTGGAAAGAGTTACGACCTGCGGGTAATGGAAAGTGCGACCCGGATCTGTCCGGAAGAACTCTGCCCGGCCGAAGACAATGCCGCCGAAGACGGCTCGACCGCAGATCTCTTCGATGACCTGAACGTGGTCTCGCAGTATCTACTCCTGCCGGACTCGATGACTCGAAACCTGCCCGACGTGTCGAACAGCTTCGCCAACTTCAACGAGACCGACGAAGTCGACACCGATGCGGAGTCCGAGGTGACCGGGCTCGAAGCTGAAGACGGTGCCACCGGAACGACCGGCGTGACCGGAACGACCGGTGAAACGATTCCGGAGCGAACTGGCCAGGGTGCGGCCCGCAAGCTGGGGCGCCTGTTCGGTCTCGAGTCGAACGCAGACGAGTTCGAACGGGTCAGCGAGTTCGGCGCCAAGCTCGCTCCTGGCCAGACCCGGACTCTCGACCTGATTCACGTCGAGAAGCCTCACTACCCCTGGCGCCATATCCCGAACGGCCAGCGGTACTCGAATCTGACCTCGGAGTGGTCGGGACTCCTGCCGAACGACGGCCCCTGGATGGCACCGCCCGAGATTGTCGACATCGCGATGCAGCGGCATCTTCTCGAGGTGGGATACACGGACACCCTGCTGGCCCGGATCATCGCCCGCCTGAAGGCGACAGGACTCTGGAACGAAGCCATGATCGTGGTTACTGCTGATCACGGTGGAGCCTTCCAGTCGAAGATTCCCCGACGGGCAGCTGTGCCGGAGAACATGGGCGAGGTTGCGTCGGTTCCACTCTTCGTCAAGTCACCCGGGCAGACGAAACCCGAGGTCAGCACAGAACGGACCTGTGTGACCGACATCCTGCCGATGATCGGCGAAGAAGTTGGCATCGATTACCCGTGGGAGGTCGAGGAATGCGACCCCGACACCGTCACCGTGGTCAACTCACCGAACGGCGAGGGGTCGAACACGATCGACGAGATGCTGAGGCAGCGTCAGAAGTTCCTGGTCGACCGGATCCAGCGTGTGTTCGGCACCGGCCAGGGCTGGGGTCCCTACTACCGGTTTGGTCCCCACAAGTCCCTGATCGGCAAGCAGGTTAAGAGTCTCGAAGTCGAGCCGCTGAAGCGCTGGCGGGCGATGCCGGATGAACGCAATGCGGTCAAGAACTACGATCCCGGCGCCGCGACTCTGCGGGGTCTGCTGCAGCGGGGAACCACCGAGCGCTTCGGTGAAAAGCGGGTGCTGGCCGTGGCCGTGGACGGCCGGATCGAGGCGGTCGGCTGGACCTTCAAGGACGGCACCGGCAGGGGGCCGGGCTATTCGATCCTGCTGCCGCCCGAGTCCCTGAAGCCAGGATTCAACCGGGTCGACATCTACCTGCTGGAGGATGACGGCAAGCGACTGCGCCAGGTATACGACGGTTCAAAGCCTTTGCCCCCCGAAGTGGTGGCTGAGCAGAACAAGGCCCGTGCCGAAGCGCAGGCCGCATTGGGAGTTGATGATGGGTCCTGAGACACCTCTCCGGATCGCCGGGCCGGCTGACGTTGCCCCGGTGACCGGCCTGATCGCCGGCTTTCGGGATTTCCTGAGTGGTGATTCCCCCACCAACGCGGAGATCGAAGCCACCGTTTCGATCCTGCTGGAGGACCGGTCCACCGAGTTTCTCCTGGTCGGTGAACCGGAGGCCGGCTTCGTCCAGACCCGCTTCCGGCTTTCGGTCTGGACCGGAACCGAGGACGCCTGGCTTGAGGACCTTTTCGTCGACGAGTCAGCCCGCGGCGAGGGACTGGGCCGAATCCTGGTGGAAGCCGCGGTGGAAAGGGCGAGGGCCCGCGGCTGTGATCGGATCCAGCTCGACGTGAACCAGGCCAACGAAGCCGCCGTGGCCCTCTACGAATCCTGTGGCTTCCGCGCGAATCACAACCCGGAGAAGTGGGGTCAGTCACCCGACTTCTTCTACACCTGCGAGATCACCTGACCACCTGATCAGGGGTCCGTCCCGGGATTTCGGTCGAGCGGAAGCAGGTGGGTGAGCTCCTTCGCCGAGATCTGGGTATTTCCGGTCAACAGCTGCACCCGGGTACCCAGACCCGGCCGAAGCAACGAAGCCAGAACCCCACCCCAGTCAACCTCTGAAACCGGTGGGTCGGATTTTCGCCCTCCCTGGTTGTAACCCGACCCACCGCGATCTTCAGCACTTCGGGGTCGGATCACGTTCACGTGGTTTTCGGCGAGGAACTGCTCACCGGCAGGTATCAGGGCGGCCCTGAGCTCCCCTCTTCCGACTGCCCCGACCACCCGGTTGACGACGATCGCCGGCCCGGTCAAGGGAGATTTGCCTTCGCCCGAGGTGTCGTAGTAGGCCGGCTTCCCTTCCTTCCCCGGAACCTCGCGGAGCTCGCCTTCCCCGATGTCATGGGACCACACGAGCCGTACCCGTCCCGGACCCGGCTCCTCCACCAGCCGGTCCCGGTTCTCGTTCCAGATCACCTGGCCTGTCACCGCCTCCAGTCCCGACTCCCAGATCGTGCGCCGGCCTTCAAACTCGGACTCGAGCCGGGCCGGATCAGGACTGAAAATGACCCGGCGAAAGCCAGCCTCGGGCACCTCCCGCCGGAACACGAACTCCCGGTGGGTCGGATTGTGACCAGGGCTGCGTGTTTTCCGACCCACTGCATTTCCGGCTTGAGGATTGGAATTCTGGCCTTCGGAGTCTTTCTTCAGGACCAGGAGCTGGGCGGCGGTGTTGGCTCCCTCGAAGATATCCGTCCCTTCGAGGATGGTCAGATCACAGACCCCGGCCCCGCTGGTCAGGTATTCCCTCAGGCCTTCGAAGTAGGCCCCGCTGTTCATCGAAGGCGGCACGATGAAGGCGAGGGCTCCGCCCGGGCGGAGCTGCCCTAATCCGATCTGGAAAAACAGGGCGAATATGTTGGCTCGCCCCGAAATCACTGCGGCGAAACGCTCCCGATCGGCCGGGTCGAGCCGAAGCTGAAAATAAGGCGGGTTGCCGACCACAAGGTCGAAGCCGTTGACCGGGTCCGAAGGGCCCTGGGCTTCAAGGGCTGACTTCACTTCGAGGTCAGCTTCCGGCACCAGTTCCCGGGCTGCCTCGATCGCGGTCACGTCGACATCCCAGCCGAAAGCCTTCGCTCCGGGTTCACGGTCCAGTACTGCCCTCAGAAGCTCACCGGTACCGACGCCCGGGTCGAGCACCCGGATGCCCGGTCTCAGATCCACCCGGTCGATCAGCGCCTCGGCGACCGGACCGGGGGTCAGATACTGGCCGCGGGCTTTGCGGCGCGCGGGATCTCCACCATCGAGCCAGCGAAGGCTGGTCGGCGAGAGCCCGCCGCGAGGGCCGGCCGGGCTCGCTTTGGGCGGCTTGCTCACAGCGGCGCCATCGTATCCGGCCTTGCAGACCCCTTCGGGACCGCAACTTCCCGAACATTGAGTGGTCTAAGATTGCGGATCCGCTAATCACGATGAGAAAGGGGAACGGGTGTCGCGCCTAGCCACGACTGGAATCACCCTGTTCTTCTTCGCTCTGGGAGTTGCCTTTGTTCCGGCTGCCCAGGCAAAGAAAATAGCCGCATACCCGAGTCCCAACCTCAGAGTGGCCTCGAACGAGACCACGATCTCTTTTCGCGGTGTCAAGCCGAGCGCGCTCGGCAGGGTAATCGTGCGCGGCTCCCGCAGCGGTCGTCACGGCGGACGCATCCGGGCCCATTCCGACCGTCAAGGCGCCAGCTTCATCCCCAAACGGAATTTCTTCTTCAAGGAGCGGGTCACCGTGACCCTGAAGAAACACACCTTCTACGGCGTCAAGCCGGGCAAGCGCAGTTACTCCTTCTCGACCGGGCTGCTCAGGCCGAAGGGCTGGCGCGACGAGCCGCAGGTACCTCCGCAGGGCGCGACCCCTCCGGAGTGGACGACCTACAAGTCATTTCCGCTGAAGGTTCCCAAGGCCACGGTCAACATCGACAAGCCGGGTGCTACTGACGGCGACATCTTCTACGCTCCCCGGACCAACGGTCCGATCATCGTTGACAGCACCGGTGAGCTGATCTACTACCGGCCCGGTCAGCGGGTCACCGACTTCCGCAAGCAGTTCTACCTCGGCAAGCCGGTCCTGACCTGGTGGCGCCGGGCTCAGGTCGGCCAGTACGTCGAAAGCAACTACGCGATCGCCAACAGCAGCTACAAGGTGATCAAGCGTTTCGAATCCGGCAACGGTTACACCAGCGACCCTCACGAGTTCTCGATGGCCTCGCGCGACACCGCCTTCGTCAACGGCTTCCGCACCGTGGTCATGGATCTCAGCGCCTATGGCGGCCTCAAGCAGACCCCGGTGATGGACAACGTCGCCCAGGAGCTCGATCTCCGCACGGGCCAGGTCATCTGGGAGTGGCATTCGCTCGGCAACATCCGCGTGCCCGAGACCTACATGCCGATCCCGAAGAAGATCACCCGGCCGTTCGATTACTTCCACCTGAACTCGATCGAGCGGGACAAGGACGGCAACATGCTGCTCTCGGCCCGGCACACCCGGGCTCTCTACAAGGTCAACCGCCTGACCGGCAAGGTCATGTGGCGGATGGGTGGCAAGGAATCGGACTTCAAACTCGGCAAGGGCATGAACTTCGCTTACCAGCACGACTTCCGCCGCCACCCCGACGGCACCTATTCGATTCTTGACAACGGTGCCGCCGGTGGCCCCCTGAAAACCGTCTCCAAGGTGACCAAGGGCCAGATCTTCCGCATCAACGAGAAGACGAAGACGACCAGGCTGATCCAGAATTACATCCACCCGACCCGCTTTCTCGCGCCCAGCCAGGGCAATACGCAGGTCCTGCCGAACGGCAATGTCTTCGTCGGATGGGGTCCGCGAAAGAACTGCACCGAGTTTGCCCCGGACGGAGAGACCCTCTACGACATCGAGTACTCGGCAGTAGCCGTGACCTACCGCTGTTACCGCGATCCGTGGACCGGCTCCCCGGCCGCGAGCGCGATCGGAGTCAAGTCCGAGAAGTCGGGCAGTGCCAGCCGGGTCTGGGTCAGCTGGAACGGTGACACCCGGGTTCGTACCTGGCGGGTGCTGGCCGGTGGCGCCAATCTTGCCTTTGCCGGTGAGGTGCCGCGCGACGGTTTCGAGACCGTGATCCCCGTCACCGGTCAGCCAGCCCGTTTCCGCCTGGTCGGCCTCGACGCCAACGGCAAGGTGCTCGGCCGCTCGAAGATCAACCAGCTAGGAAAACTCACCAGGTGACCAGGTCGGCACCCGGATCGAAGGAGCGACTCGCTCGTTTCTGGGTTCCTGTGCTGATCACCCTGACTGGCGGCTTCGCGGCCGCGGCTTCAGCGGAAGCCAAACCCATAGCGGCCTACCCCAGCCCGGGCACTGGTTTCGCATCCCCCGAGGGCAACATCTCCTTCAACGGGGTGACCGCCGGAACTCTCGGCCGAATCGTGGTTCGCGGCTCAAGAACCGGGCTGCACCCGGGCCGGCTCCGTAACTTCGGGGGCCCGGTCGGGGTCGCCTTCATTCCGGCCCGGCCTTTCGCTTCCCGGGAGCGAGTCACTGTGACGGCCGCGCGACACACATTCTTCGGCACCGGGGGGCGCCGCTCGTTTTCCTTCCGGACCGGGGAGTTCCTGCCCGAAAGAGACGGAAAACCGCCGGTGAGCCCGGCCCGGGGGCAGACGCCGGGAGCCTGGGAGACGTTCAGGACGCTCCGCCTCAGGATCCCCAAACTGACCATCCACCAGAGCCGACCGGGGAAGGCCTCAGGCAAGATCTTCTATGCCCCCCGAACCAGCGGACCGACGATTCGGGACGAAGAAGGTGAACTCGTCTGGTACCGCCCGGGACTCCGGATAACCGATTTCCGTGCCCAGCGATACCGGGGCCGGAACGTCCTCACCTGGTGGCGCCGCGACACTTTCGGCGGCAAGGTCCAGAGCAGGTTCGAAATAGCCGACAGCCGCTATCGGGTGATCAGGCGCTTCGAGGGCGGCAATGGCTTCATCGGCGATCCGCACGAATTCAATCTGACCCCCCGGGGCACTGCCTACGTGACTGCCTATCGGACCGCGGTCGTCGACATGAGTCGGTTCGGCGGGCCAAAACGGGGTTTCCTGCTCGACTACATAGCCCAGGAAATCGACCTTCAGACCGGATTGGTTGTCTGGGAATGGCATCCGCTCGGGAATCTGCGACTGAACGAGACCTACCTTGGCATCCCGAAACGCAACACGAGGCCGTTCGACTGGCTCCACCTGAACTCGATCAACGACGACAAAGACGGCAACATCCTGCTCTCGGCGAGGCACACCCAGGCCCTGTACAAGATCAACCGCAAGACGGGCAAGGTCATGTGGCGAATCGGCGGCAAGCGCTCAAGCTTCAGGCTCGGCCGAGGTGTGCGCTTCGGTTTCCAGCACGATGTTCAGCGCCAGCCAAACGGAACTCTGACCATCTTCGACAACGGAGCCGGCGGAGTGCACGGAAGAGTCAACCGGTTTTCCAGCGCCAAGACCCTTCGCTTCGATGGCAGGACCCGGACAGTAAAGCTGGTTCGGGCCTACCGGTCCCCGAGAAAGAACATCTCCAACAGCCAGGGCAATACCCAGAGGCAGGCCAATGGCAATCTGTTCGTGGGCTGGGGCTCGGTCAACTCCTGCACAGAGTTTGCCTCGGACGGGAGGATCCTTTTCGATTTCAGCTTCTCGGCCAAGACCGTCTCCTACCGCTGCTTCAAAGCCCCCTGGACGGGTGCACCTCGCACTCCGATCGCGGTCCTGAGCAAACCGGCCGGTGTGGACAGCCGGGTCTGGGTCAGCTGGAACGGAGACACCCGGGTCCGTACCTGGCGGGTACTGGCCGGTGGCGCGACGCTGGCCTACGCCGGCGAGGCGCCCCGTGACGGCTTCGAAACCGTAGTTCCGGTGACCGGTCAGCCGGCCCGTTTCCGCCTGGTCGGCCTTGACGCGAACGGCAAGGTGCTCGGCCGCTCGAAGATCAATCAGCTTGGCAAGCTGACCCGCTAGGGCGCCGGCAGGGCCGGAAGTTCGGCCCGGCAGCCTGCTGCCTGGCAGCCGGTCACTTCGTTGAGGTGGCTGCGCATGTAGGTGAGAACCTCGGCATACCCGGGTGAGTCGACGCGATTTTCAAGCTCATCCGGGTCTTTCGAGAGGTCGTAGAGCTCCTCGCCCCCGCGGTCGTAGCGGATGTACTTGTACGGGCCAACCCTGTAGCCGCGGTAGCGGAGAGCCGGGGACCGGGCCGAGACCGATGCTGCCTCGGGGACCTGCTCCGAATCGATCACGATCGGCATCGGCCGTCGGCTGCGACTGTCCGTATCGCGCCAGAATCCCCGCAGGGAACGTCCGTCAACCCCGTAGTCGGGGGTGGCTCCGGCGAGTCGCATGATCGTCACCGGAACGTCAACGTTGCCGACCACCTCCCCGCTACTCTCTCCCCCTCTGACGCCTGGACCCCTTACCGCCATCAGGGGCGAGGATGAAGCCTCGTAGGGCAGGAACTTGCCCCAGTCGTAGCGGTGTTCGCCGAGGAAGAGACCGTGGTCTGAAAGCAGGAAGACGTAGGTGTTCCGCAACTCCCCGGCACCCCGGAGTGCGCGGAAGATCGCGCCAATCCCGTCGTCCGCGGACCGCAGGGACTCGATGTACCGGCGAAAAGACTGTCTCAGCCTGCCGATCTGACCCCGGTTCAGCGGAGACGAAGTGAGTGACTGGATCAGGGCGGGCTTGTCGCTCAGGTCCCGCTCGTTGAAGGAGCGCGGTCGGGGCAATGGAGTCCGTGAGGCCGCTCCGATGTGTCTGGTCGCCGGCTGCGGTCCACGCGGTCCTGCCACGTCACCATGGGAAGCCTGGTAGCTGAGATGGATGTAGAACGGGCGGCTGCGATCCGCGCGTATTTCCCGGATGGCCGTAGCGGTATAGACATCGCTCGAGTAGGTGCAGCGGCCCAGGGGCCAGATCTCCTGCAGCCGTCTGGGTGAACAGGTTGCGGGGTCGATGCCAGGGCCGTTCTGCCGGTAGTCGGGATCACCTATCGGTCCCGTCGCAACGCCGTTCCGGTTCAGCCGGTAGCCGTAGTAGTGAGTTCCGCGCACATAGGAAGGCGTGAACCAGGTGGTCCAGCCGGGCGGGACCCTGGTCTCGACCTGGCCCCGGGCCCGGTCGAAGTAGCCATTCGTGAACTTGCCGATATGGGCGGTGCGGTAGCCGGCGTCGTTCAGAGTCGTCGCCAGGTTCCGGCGGTAGACGCCGTGGTTCTGCCAGCCTTCCCAGCCGCCGTTCGGGCCCTCATTCGATTCGATTCCGCTGTTCCAGGGGTACTGGCCGCTGAGCAGCGAAGCCCGGGAGGGGCTGCAGACCGGTGAGCTGGCGTAGTAGTTGGTGAACTCGGTGCCACGCCCGAGTAGCTGCCTGACGGCGTTCGGCATCACCTTCCGAAAGCCTCCGGTTTCACCTTTCATCCGGGCGCGGACGGTCGCCGCACTCTGGTCATCGGTCTGGATGACGACGAAGTTCGGGCGTGCCGCCAGCGACCGGTCCGCCGGTCCGAGCAGGACCAGCACCAGGGCAGCGATGAATGCCGCTGCCAGGGCAGCGGCCACCTTCCTCCCCCCGGATCGGGTCAGGGAGGAAGCGATGATCAGCCTCCGGCGCCCAGCTTCTTTACTGCGTCGCGGAAGCTCTTGACTTCCAGCGAGGGCTTCTTGCGGCCGGCGAGCTTTTCGCCGTGCCGGTTCACCCAGATCACGGGGACCTTCATCTTCAGCAGCGGGGCGACATCGTTGTCGTAATTCGACCCGACGTGGAGCCAGCCTTTCTTGCCACCGATACGACGGGCGCATTCCTTGAAGTGTGTGTCATCGGGCTTGTAGCTGCGGACCTGCTGGGCGGTGACCACGAGGTCGAGCTCGGTCCGCAGGTGACGGCGGGAGATTCCGAGCATCTTGTCGTCGATGTTGCTGATGATGCCGATGTTGTACTTCTTGCCGAGCCGGTCCATGGCGGCGTTGGCCTCACGGAACGGGGTCCAGTAGGCAACGCTGTCAGGCAGGAACTGCGCCCTTGAGGGTTCAATTTCCCAGCCCATCTCGCCGGCCACCTTGATCACCGTGCGGCGCAGAACCTCCGCGTAGAGCTCGTAGGAGCCGGACATGATCTCGGCCTGCACCTCGAAGAAACGCGCCAGGAAGGTGGCATTGTCGAAACTGAAACCGTCTTTGGCGGCTTCCTTGGAGCAGGCTTCCGAGATGCCTTTCTCCCAGTCGATCAGGTCTCCATAGCAGTCAGTGGTAACCCACTCGATGTTCTTTAGTGATGGCAGCGGCATGCGGGGAAGGCATTATGTCGAATAGAGTCCCTCGTCGGCTTCGACGTGGTCGCCCGTGCCTTCCGGAGCCTCTCGACACCTAACTCCGAAAAGGTCATGGATCTCCTCGAATATCAGGGAAAAGAACTATTTGCCCGTCATGGTCTGCCCGTTCCCAAGGGCGTGCATGCGTCCACGGTTGACGCCGCAGTAACCGCTTCCGAAACGCTTGGCTATCCCGTTGCCGTCAAGGCTCAGGTGCTTATTGGTGGTCGCGGCAAGGCCGGTGGCATCAAGATCGCCAAGGACGGAACCGAGGCACACGAGTACGCCGGCGAAATCATCGGCATGGACATCGTCGGCCCTCACGGCGAGGGTCCGTTCGAGGTCCACGAACTCTGGGTGGAAGCCGGCTCGGAGATCGAGTCCGAGTTCTACGCCTCGGTAATCCTCGACCGTTCAGCCAAGAAGCTGATGGTCATGCTTTCCCGCATGGGCGGCATGGACGTCGAGAAGATCGCTGCATCGGATCCCGATGCCCTGGTCAAACAGCACGTCGACCCGGTCGCCGGACTCACTGACACCGAGGCGAAGGAGATCGCCGCGAAGGCGAAGATCCCGGCTGAGGTCGCCGACCAGGTGGCCAGCGTGCTGGTCAAGCTGGTCGAGGTCGCCCAGGCGGAGGACGCAACGCTGATCGAAGTCAACCCCCTGATCGTCAACGCGGACGGTGAAGTGGTTCTGCTTGACGCCAAGGTAACGATCGACGGCAACGCCCTCTTCCGTCACCCGGAACTCGAGGAACTCCCCGACAATTCCGATCAGGATGCACAGGAGAAGATGGCCAAGGAAAAGGGCCTGACCTATGTGTCGCTGGACGGCAACATCGGGATCCTCGGCAACGGGGCCGGACTCTGCATGTCCACCCTTGACGTGGTCGCCCAGGCCGGTGGCCGCCCCGCCAACTTCCTCGATGCCGGCGGCGGCTCGAAGGCGGAAGCGATCATCGCCGCGCTCGAAGTGATCACCTCGAACCCCGAAGTGACCGCGATCCTCTTCAACATCTTCGGCGGGATTACCCGCGGTGACGAGGTGGCCCGCGGCATCATCGAAGCGACCAACAAGATAGGCCTCGAGCTGCCCCTGGTGGTCCGCCTCGACGGCACCAACTCCGAGGAAGGTCTGGCCCTGCTGGCCGAGGCCGGTCTCGACAACCTTCACCACGAAGCCACCATGCTCGGTGCGGCCCGCAAAGTCGTCGAGCTGGCCGGGAACTGAGGACCAATGAGCATCATCATTGACAAAGACACGAAGCTGGTCGT
>JAUPTY010000086.1 GCA_030917845.1 Actinomycetota bacterium
TCCGGTAATTCCAGCCTTCGGGCAGGGCCATCGAAGCGTTCTCGTCCATCGAGTCGAGGTCCTTTGCCCGCAGGGACCTGTCGATGTTGGTCGTGTATGCCTGGAGCACATACTTCCTGCCTTCGGGTGAGACGATCCAGTGGACCTTGCGGCCCTTGTTGAAGACCCAGGTCGTGGTCCGGGCGATCTTCATCTCGGTGTAGGGCGGGGGAGAGAGGCTGGGTACGGTGAGCACGGCGACGTGACGCATCTGCATCCCGCCGATCGTCACCGGGGTGCCGGCCTTGCCGTTGGCGATCGTGTCGATCAGCCAGCGACGGGGGCCGTTGGGAACCGCCAGGAGGGATCCGGTCTCGTCCTTGACCGCCGTGAAATCGACCGAATTCCACTCTTCGGCCGGGCAATCGCTGAGGCCAACCGTGTTGTAGACGTCAACCGAGAAGTTCGGGGGATCGGGCATCGTGACCGTGAAGATCTCGCAATAGCGTGTGTTGTAGAGCCCGTCCAGGGTTCCCACCTTGGCCGATGCGGCCGCAGGAACCAGCACGATCACGGCCGCAAAGGCCACCAGAAATGCAATAAGTCGCTTCACCCTGTTCTCCATCCCTCTCGTGGTCTTTGAAAAGGATAGCTGACGCGCGTCAACTTGTGGGCTGTTGACGGGACTCTCCGTATGTGTAACTATCTGGTTACGAATGAGAGAGCCGAGAGGAGACAACGATGAGTGAAGTGGAAGCAGAGCAGAAGATCGAGAAGTCGATCGAGATCAAGGCCCCGATAGGCCGGGTCTGGAAGCTGATGACCGAGGCGTCGGAGCTGCCCCGATGGTGGCATTCCCTGGCTTCGGCGGAGGTTGACCTGGTGCCGGGCGGGGAGATGCGCCTGAACTGGAAAAATGATGAGCACGGAGTCAGTGCCGGACGTGTCGTAGAGGTCGAGGAGCCGAGCTACTTCGCCTGGAACTGGGCCGCGAACTCGGAAGGCAGGCCGCCGGCCCCGGGTGACCAGACCCTGGTCGAGTTCCGGCTCGAGGAACTCGGAGAGATCACCCGGGTGACTGTTCACGAGTCCGGTTTCGAGACCCTCACCGCTCCGCCAGAGGATCGGATGCTTTCGCTTGAGGGCAACACTGTCGGCTGGACCGAAGTGCTGGATCACCTCAAGGCCGAGTTCGACTGATGGCCGCTCTGGCCCTGAGGGAGCAAAGCGAGGTCTTCGCCGCTCTAGGCGACCCGACCCGCCTCAACGTGCTCAGCCTGGTCGGCGAGTCTGACGGCCCAACGGCCACCGCTCTCGCCGGCCGGGTCGGCGTCAGTCGGCCAGCCGTGGTCAAACACCTCAAGGTGCTTGAAGGAGCCGGCCTCGTCACCCGTGAGAAGCAGGGCCGGGACGTCCGCTTCCACATCGAGTCCAGCACCCTCGAGACCACAGCCACCTGGCTGGAAGAACGAGCCGCGGCCTGGGCTGATCAGCTCAAATCGCTGAAGCAACTTGCCGAGCTAGAACCGGAGCCGAGCCTGAGTCCGGACCGCCTGTAGCGCAGTCAGTCGAGCGGCAGCAACTGCACTTCGCAGTTGATGCCCGGAGTCTCGGCGAATGCCGAGTCTGCAGTCACGAGCGGCACCTTGAGCATCTCTGCCAGGGCGACATATGACGCGTCGTAGATCGACAGGTTGTGTCGAAGCTCCCATGATCGTGCCACGAGGGGCCGATGGTCATATCGGAGTACAGGCATGAGGAAGGCATCAATCGCGGATGCTTCGGCGGAAGGCGGGTCGATGAACCCTCCCCGTTCAAGTTGCTTGATCGCATTCAAGGTCTCGAGGTCAATGAGGTGGGGAGCAGCAACTGTTTCTTCTTTCAACATGGAGGAAGCCAGTTCGAAAACGGCTCCCGAGTAGGCCACAGCGAACACCAGTACAGACGAGTCAACGACTATCAATGGCTCTCTCGGTCCTCGCGAATCATTCTCACGATCTCCGCGGGAGCAAGATCGATCTTCCGGTCTCGGGCTCGCTCGAATATTTCGTCCATGACTTCACGATCGGCAATCTCCTGCAGTTGTCCCAGCAGGAATTCCTGGAGTGACTTTCCCGATGAGCGTGCTCGGCCCTGCAAGGCGCGGTGAACATCTTCCGGCACGTTCTTGATCTGGATCGACGGCATGCCTTGAGAGTAGCGCCAAAATGGCGCCACTTTCAAGGTTGGTCTCCGAATGGTGAAGATCGCCACGCTCAGCAGTGGGCCAGGCTGGCGAAACTCGCCCCCGTCCAGGGCGGGAATGACCTTGGCTAGTCTGGAGTCATGTCAATCGAACCCACAGTTATTGGTGTTGAACTGGCCGAGTACATCCGGGCTCACGCGAGCGGGCGAGACGAGACGTTGCGTCTCGTGGAGGATGAAACCGATGCCATGGGCCCCGAGCGGATCATGCAGACCGCTCCCGAACAGGCCGCATTCCTGGAGCTGCTGGTCAGTCTCGGGCCGGGCCGACGGGCGATCGAGGTCGGGACCTTCACCGGCTACGGGGCGATCCGGATCGCCCGGGGCCTGGCCGAAGACGGCACCCTGCTCTGCTGCGAGCTCGACCCCGAACGGGCGGCGGTCGCGCGGCGGAACGTCGACCGCGCCGGGATCGGCGGGAAGGTCGAGATCCGGGTCGGCCCGGCGATCGAGACGATCCGCTCGCTATCCGAGGAACCAGCTTTTGACTTCGCCTACGTTGACGCCGAGAAGACCGGCTACCCGGATTACTACGAGGCGCTGCTTCCCCGGATGAACCCGGGCGGGCTGCTCACCTTCGACAACGTCTTCATGGGCGGCCGGATACTGGATGCCGAGCCGGATGAGGGAACCGCGGCGATGCAGGGCCTCAACGAGCAGATCCTTGGCGACGCCCGGGTCGATTCAGTGATGCTCGGCATGGCCGACGGCCTGACCCTCGCCCGGGTCAGGGGCTGAACCCGGCCAGGCACTCGCTCCCCGGGCCGGACTCAGCAGGTCTGGAGCTGCCGGGCCAGCAGCTCCCGGATCGCGTCACGGTCAAGTCCCGAACTCGCGCCGAGGACCCGGTCGATCAGGGCGCCGTCCATGACCACGACCAGTTGGGCCGCATGTTCCCGCGGGGTCTGGCAGCCGCGGGCAGTGAGCAGGGCGTTGGCCAGGCCCACGAACCGTTCCCGGGCCGGCTCGAAGGTCTGGTGAAGTTCTTCGCTCCTGGAGGCCTCGAGCACCAGTTCATAGCGTGCCTTCAGCATCGTGCTGGCCGAATCATCGAGTAGCCGGTCCATCGTCACCATCATCAGGTCGAGGGCTTCCTGGTCACTCAACTTGAGGTCGGCGATCCCTGCGAGGGCTGCCTCGGGGGGAGTGTCCAGATCGACGTGGATCGCCAGGGCGGCCGCAAGCAGGGCAGACCTGGTCCGGAAGTAATTTGAGGTGGTGCCCGGTGGTACGCTGGCAGCAGCGTCCACGGCCCGATGGGTCAGGCCGCGCGACCCGCTTTCACCCAGGACCCTGAGCGCCGCGTCGGCGACATGGTCCCGTTTGGTGACTATCTCTTGAGTCTCTTTCACTACAGGTGTAGTGTACTGGGTGTGAGCTTTGACGGTGAACTATTCGTCCGCGGTGAGGCTGGTTACGAGAATGCCCGGCAGGGAGCGGTCTGGAACGCCCTCACCCCCGACTGCTACCCGGAGCTGATCCTCTGGGCGGCCAACGAGGCCGACTGTGTGGCGGCGGTGAAGTTGGCGCGGGAACGCGGCCTCATGCTCAGTGTCCGCTCCGGGGGCCACAGCGGGGCCGGCAATCACCTCCGAGATGACACCTTCCTGCTCGACCTTTCAGGTCTGCGCGAAGTCGAGGTCGACGCGGAAAGCATGAGGGCCTCGGCCCAGCCCGGCTGCCCGGGCAACGAACTCGACCTCGAACTCGAAAAACATGACCTCTTCTTCCCGGTCGGACACTGCCCCGGCGTGGCAATCGGCGGCTACCTGCTCCAGGGCGGCTTTGGCTGGAACGACCGGGTTCACGGGCTGGCCTGTCAGAGCGCCGTCGCGATCGACCTGATAACCCCGCAAGGAGAACTGATCACGGTCAGCGAGGAGAACGAGCCGGACCTCTTCTGGGCGGCCCGCGGCTCCGGCCCCGGCTTCTTCTCGGTGGTCACCGCTACCACCTGAAGCTCTACCCGCGGCCGCCGGTGATCGCCAGCGGGATCTACACCTACCCGCTCGACGCCCTGGAAGAAGTGATCACCTGGGCCCGGGAAATCGGCTCCCGGGTGCCGCGTTGGATGGAGCTGATGGTCTTCACTCACCGCGACGAGGGCGAACCCGAAGTCGTGGTGACCGGACCGGTGCTGGCGCCCTCGGAGGCCGAAGCTCGCGAGGCACTCGCCCTGCTTGAGTCCTGCCCGGCATCCGGTAGATCGCCGAAACCCTGCCGGAGGCGCCCTCGCACATGCTCTGGATGAACTGGGGTGCGAGCCCGGCCCGGGAGGAGATGGCCTACAGCGTCGAGGACGCGCCCTCTACGCCGTCTGGCAGGACCCCGCGGATGATCAGGCCAACATCGACTGGGCAACCGGCAACATGAAGGCGATGGAAGAGGCCGCAAGCGGGATCCAGCTCGCCGACGAGAACCTCGGCCGCCGACACGCTCGACGGGATCGAGGCAGCCAGGTTGATCGGCGGACCGGCCGGCAACCAGATTGACGCTTCGGCTGGAGGTGTCCCGGTCATTCTCGAAGGCGCAGCAGGTAACGACACCCTGACCGGCGGCAACCAGAATGATCTTGTCACGGGCGGGGCCGACGAGGAAAGCCTGACTGGTGGCAACGGGACCGACCGCCTGCGGGCGGCCGGCACCAACCTCGTGCTCACCGACACCGGCATGAGCGGCGAGGGTATTGGTACCCACACCGGTTTCGAAGCGGCAGAACTGAATGGAACCGGCGGCAGCGACACCCTGGATCCCTCGGCTTTCACTTCCGGCCCGGTCTCGCTGGCCGGGGGGGGGTGGCGACGATCTTCTCAACTCCTGAACGACGGTCTGGTCGCCGACTCAGCCGATTGCGGCACTGGGGAAGACGAAGCCGAGGCCGATGAAATTGACGCGGTGACCGGCTGCGAGACATTGAACGGCGAACCGGTAGGTCCCACAGGTTCCACCGGTCCGACGGACCCCACGGGCCCCACCAGTCCAACCGATCCCACGGGCCCGACAGGTCCGACCGGTCCCACCGGACCGACCTCGCCCACCGGTCCCACCGGACCAACCGGCCCGACCGACACCATCGCCCCGGTAGTCAAGTTGACCGGCAAGGCGAAGCAGGTAGTGCGGGGCCGCAAGGTTGCCCTGAAAATCTTTGCCCGCTGTTCGGAGCCCTGCCGGGTGACGATCCGGGGTCGGGTCCACTTCAAGCAGCAGAAGCGCAAGAAGTCACTGCCGCTAAAGGTGATCAAGGCAAAGGCCGGGACCAGCAGGAAGCGTTTCGTGGTCCGGATGAAGCCGAAGCAGGCCAGGAGGCTGGTTCGCCTGGTCAAGTCCAGACGGGTCCGGAATCCGGTCGCCCGGCTTCAGGTGGTGGCCGTCGACAACGCCGGCAATCGCTCCAAGCCGGCCCGCCGCAACATCCGCCCTCGCTTTCGCTGAGGTCGGACGTCGGAATCGGTCAGGCAGCTACTTGGGCCAGATCGAGCCGGGCGTAGGGATGCATCCGGATCTGGTCGGGCCAGACCTTCTGTCCCAGCCTGATCTGGAGGGCGAGTGATTCGAGGATCGCGGCCCGGGCCGGATCCCAGCTGAAGCCGTAGAGCTTGCGGATCTCGCGGGGAAGCAGCCCGACCGAACTGAGTTTCACCGCCTCGGTCAGGGGAGTTACCGCGACCTTGGTGAACCCGGTGAAGGGAGGGTCAAAGATGATCGCCTTCGCCCTGACCGCGATCTCATCCGAAATGTGGAGACTGCCATCGGTCAGCCGGCCGCGAACGTATTCACGGAGTTCCGGTTCGGTCTTTGGCAGCGAGCTGGCTGGCATGCCGAGCAGCTTTCCGATCCGGCGATACCCGGACCAGTATCCCTGGCGCTTCTCGTCGGTCAGCGAACCGACGAACCGCTCGTAGTAGACGATCGCCGAATCGGCAAGGGTGGCGAGGGTCCAGAGCATCAGCTCCGGATCATCGGCCGCGTAAGCGGTGCCGGCGGGGATCGGGCCGTAGTCCTCTTCGACCTCGCCCTTTACCCGCCGGTGCATCGCCCGGATCGTTCTGCCAGTCGCCTTCGCGGTTTCATCGTCCCCGAAGTAGATCCGGCTCATGTTGCGGTCGGTGCTGATCAGCCGGGCCCGGGGGTCGCTGAAGATCCTCGAGTGACGGTCGAATCCGACCACGGCCAGCGGGTCGCAGGCCTGCATCAGTAGCGCCCGCACCCCGGAGATCGCGGTGATCCGCAGCCGGTGGAGCTGCCGCACCATGCTGTCGGCCGGAAAGAAGCCGTCAAGCTCCCGGGCCGGGACGCCCTCGGTCATTTCAGTTCTTTGCTCCAAGGGTCTCGCGGAGACCGTCTGCGGCCCGGTCACCCACGCGCTTGAACATCAGGGTGAGGATGGGGTCGATCAGCTTCGTCAGTCCCTTGGGGGCTACGTTCGCGTCGTAAGTGACCTCGGTGCCGGTCGCGGTTGGCTTGAAGGTCATCGTGTCCCGGATCTCGGTGCTGCTGTTGCCGCTCTGGAGAACGACCTTGCGGGGCCGATCGACCTCGATCGTCTCGTAGATCAGTTCCATCTCGCGGCCACCGAACTCGGTCACCACTTCGTAGCGGGAGCCGACCTCGCCGGGTTCGCCTTCCACACACTTGGAGGAGGTGGTGTTCGGATCCCATTCGGGTGCGTTCGAGAAGTCAGCCAGGTAGTCGAAAGCCTCTTCGGGAGACTTGGGACTGCTGACCGTCGTGTTGTAATTCGCCATGTATTTCGCCTCTTTCGTTTCCTTCACGGTACCCGGCCGCGGTCCCGGGCAAGTCCGGCCCGGCAGTCGGGTGTCCATCGGGGATACGAGTTGAAGCGGCCGATCGGTTTGGTATACGAATAGACGTATATACGAATAATCGTATATGATGGGTCCATGTTGTTCCAGACTCCCACAGCAGACGAAATCGACGGCCTCTGCGTTGAGCTGGATGATCTGAAGTCGAGCCTCCGGAGCGGGGTGGGGGAAGCCAGGCCGTGGACCCTGCCCATTCGTCGCTTTGAAGC
>JAUPTY010000010.1 GCA_030917845.1 Actinomycetota bacterium
GTCCAGATGGTTGGTCGGCTCGTCGAGAAGCAGCAGGTTTGCTCCGGAAGCGACGAGGATCGCCAGCGAGAGGCGTCTTTGCTCGCCGCCGGAGATGTCGCTGAGCTGCTTGCCGGCGTCTTCGCCGGAGAAAAGGAATGCGCCCAGCAAGTCGCGCACCTTTTGGCCCGATAGCCCGGTCTCGCGGGAAGCGGCATCCAGCACCGTGCCCTCGCCGGAGGCACTCTCCGCGTGCTGCGAGAGGTAGCCGACCCTTGCGTTGTGACCGAGCCTCACCGACCCGGCGGCGGGCTTCCGTTCACCGGCCAGGGTGGCCATGAGGGTTGTCTTGCCGGCACCGTTGGGTCCGACCAGGACCAGGTGCTCGTCCCGTTCAACCAACAGGTTCGCCTCGTTGATCAGCACCCTTCCCGGCACCTCTATCCTGCCGTTGACCAGCTTCAGGACCACCTGGCTGGCCCGTTCAGGCTGCATGAATTCGAAGGAAAGAACCCGGCGGTCCTGCGGGTCAACCGCAGCAGCGTTCTTCTTCACCCTCTCGATCTGCTTGACCCGTGACTGCGCCTGTTTTGCCTTGGTCGCCTTGTACCGGAAGCGCTCGACGAATCTCTCCATGCGGGCAATCTCCGCCTGCTGCTTCTCGATCTGCTTGCCGAGGGCGACCTGCCGGGCCGCCTGCTCTTTGCGCCAGGCATGCCAGGGGCCGGAGAAGTACCTGGATTTGCCAGCCTCGATCTCCAGCACCGAGGTTCCGACCGACTCCAGGAACCAGCGGTCGTGCGCGACCAGCACGACGCTCGCGTCGAGCGCCTTCAGGTATTCCTCGAGCCACTCGAGGGTCGGGATGTCGAGATGATTGGTCGGTTCGTCAAGCAGCAGGAGATCGGCCCGCGCGCCGAGAGCCCTGGCCAGGGAAGCCCTGGTCAGCTCGCCGCCGGAGAAGGAAGAAAGCGGCCGGTCGAACTCGTCTTCACCAAAGCCGAGACCGCGCAGGACCATCAGCACCTCATCCCGCCAGCGATAGCCACCTGCGAGTTCCAGCTGCTGCTGGGCGTTGGAATAAGCCCGCATCGTGTCGTCGCCGTGATCTCCGTCTGACATCGACTTTTCGAGCCGTTCCAGTTCTTCTTCAGTAGCGATCACGTCCGCGCGGCCGGTGAACACATACTCCTTGAGGCTGAGGACCTGGTCCCGCGGGGGCCGCTGGTCGTGAAGGGCAACCCTCGCCCCTTTCTGGAGGCTGAGTGATCCCGAATCGTTGATGGCCTCACCAGCAAGGATGCGGAGCAGGGTGGATTTACCGGCGCCGTTGCGCCCGGAGAGGGTCATGCGGTCACCCCGCATGAGCTTGAAGGAAACATCGGCGAAGAGCGGGTCCCCGCCGACGTGAATCCCGATTCCTGTTGCCGTAATCACTGCCATGGGCCGACCAAGCAGTCTGTCAGCTTCGAGGGATCTGCATGTCTGTGTAAAGGTTCCCGCCCATGGCCAACGGAGGATTCGACCCGCACCCCCACACCGGACCCCAGTTCGGTCACTCCTTCGAGGCCCAGATCCCCACCCCGGAGTCGGTTCACGGGGTGTCGCCATATCCCCCGATCGCCGACTACGGATTTCTTTCCGACGGCGAAGTTTCAGCCCTGGTCGCCCCCAGCGGCAACATTGAATGGCTCTGCCTGCCCCGGTTTGATTCGCCAAGTGTTTTCGGCTCGATCCTCGACCGTAGCGCCGGAAACTTCCGGCTCGGTCCGGCTGATGTCAACGTTCCCAGCCACCGGCGTTACCTGCCCGGAACCAACGTGCTCGAGACCAGCTGGGGAACGGGCGATGGCTGGATCATCGTGCGGGACGTGCTCCTGATCGGTCCGTGGCACCACGAGAGGGACCGCTCGGGCACTCATCGCCGTGCGCCAACTGACTACGACGCTGATCACGTACTCCTGCGGATGGTTCGCTGTGTCCACGGCGAAGTCCAGTTGACTCTCGACTGCAAGCCCGTCTTTGACTACGGCCGGGTTCCCGCGCAGTGGGATTACACCGGTGACGCCTACCATGAAGGTCTTGCCACGGCTCCAGGGGTTGACCTTCAGCTCCGCCTGAATACGGACATGAACCTCGGGTTCGAAGGCCCGCGGACCACCGCGCGGACGATGCTCAAGGAAGGCGACGTCCGGTTCGTGGCCCTTTCCTGGAGCGAGCACGCTGCCCCCCAGCATTACGACGAGGCCCATGACCGACTCGTCTGGACCGCCCACCACTGGCAGAACTGGCTGGCACGAGGAACCTTCCCGGACCATCCCTGGCGGAGCTACCTCGAGCGCTCGGCCCTGACTCTCAAGGGCCTTACCTACGCTCCTACCGGAGCCCTGGTCGCCGCCGCCACGACCTCGTTGCCGGAAACACCCGGCGGAGAGCGCAACTGGGACTACCGCTTCTCCTGGATTCGTGACTCAACCTTCACACTCTGGGGCCTTTACACGCTCGGATTCGACTGGGAAGCGAACGACTTCTTCTACTTCATCGCCGACGTCGCTGCCGGCGAGGACGACCTTCAGATCATGTACGGAGTGGCCGGAGAAAAAGAACTCACCGAGGAGGTCCTCGACCATCTCCACGGTTATGAGGGCGCCGCCCCGGTGCGGATCGGAAACGGGGCCTACAACCAGCGCCAGCATGACGTCTGGGGCGCCGTGCTCGACTCGTTCTACCTCCACACCAAGTCTCGCGACGGGATGCCCGAGGAGATCTGGCCGATCCTCAAGCAGCAGGTGACTGCGGCCCTCGAACACTGGCGCGAAACAGATCACGGGATCTGGGAGGTACGCGGTAAACCGCAGCACTTCACTTCCTCGAAAGTGATGTGCTGGGTGGCACTCGATCGCGGCGCGCGCCTGGCCAGGCTGAGGGAGGACCATGAACTCGCCGCTCAGTGGCAGGTCGTGGCCGACGAGATTCACGCTGACATATGCGAGAACGCAATTGACGAGCGAGGCGTATTCACGCAGCACTATGAGACGGATGCGCTAGATGCTTCCTGCCTGCTTCTGCCGCTGCTGCGCTTCCTGCCGCCCAATGATCCCCGCGTCCGCAGTACGGTTCTGGCAATTGCCGACGAACTGACCGAGGACGGCCTTGTACTCCGGTACCGGGTTGAGGAAACCGACGACGGGATGAGCGGCGAAGAGGGAAGCTTCACGATCTGCTCCTTCTGGCTGGTCAGCGCCCTGGTCGAGATCGGTGAGCTGCGGCGGGCCCGGGAGCTCTGCGAACGCCTGCTCGGTTTCGCCAGTTCACTCCAGCTCTATGCCGAGGAAATCGACCCGCGTTCAGGGCGCCATCTCGGCAACTTTCCCCAGGCCTTCACTCATCTGGCGCTGATCAATGCCGTCATGCATGTGATCAGGGCCGAACAGGAAAACACCGCCCCACGCGACAAAACGACTTCACCTCGCGCGAATCCCTGACCGGGAGATCACTGGCAGTAACAGCGCGGCAGCAACCTGGACCGTTTCCCGGTGTTACCTTCGACACCATGAAACTTCGCCTTCTCACAATTCTCGTCGCCCTGTCCACCGGCTTCGCTGTCGCTGCAACCCCTGCCTCGGCCCAGAGGCCGATCCCGGGCATCAAGGAGACAGTCGCCTTCAAGCAGATGAAGAACTACACAGAGTTCCTCTTCAGCAAGCGCAACACCCCGGTCTTTGCCGCCAAGCGCCAGACCTACAGGACGACCCTGACCACCCGCCGGAAGAACGCCAACCTCAAGGTCAATTCGCTCTATTCGCAGAAGATCAACCGCCTCAAGAAGCAGGACAACAATCAGGAACGTCGTCAGGTCAAGCTGATCCGGATCAACCAGAAGAACCAGGTCCAGGGTCTCCAGCAGGAGCTCGCACAGCGCCTCGCCGAACTTAACTCGGACCAGAACGAGGCAGTCCAGCGGATTTTCAACAGCTACGCCCCGCAGATCAACAGTCGTGCCAACAAGCGTAACCGCCTGAAGGCGCAGCTCCGCCGGACCAGCAACCCGGTCCGCCGGGCGAAACTGATCCGCCAGATCGACACGATCCAGACCAGGATCAACGCTCTTGTCAATGACCGGACCACTGATGTCAACAACGTCAACAGCCGTTACTCGGCCCGGATCACCAGCGTCAACAATCTCTACAACTCCCGGATCGCCAACGCAAGGGCCAACGCCCAGCGTCAGATCCAGCAGGCCAGGAACGCCTGGCGCCAGACCTTCCGGACCCAGCTCTCTGCCGCGAAGACGCGCCGGGGCGCCCAGAAGGATCTGGTCGGCACCGTCGCCTCGCGCGGCTTCGGTTACATTGAACAGATGCCGTCCCGCAACGAGTAATCCCGGCTGATCCCGGGCCTGCGGGCCCCGGACCGGCTTGAGGTTGTGGTTCGGTGGGAGCAGGCTCCCACCGAACCACAACCTTTCTTTATGACTTTGTTGGGCAAGAAAGCCCACACTCGATAAAGTCCACGATCCGCGGCGCTTACCGCCGTCCCACTAGCTCCCGCACATCATCAGTCTCGAAGCCTGTATAACCGCTGCCGTAGTAGTGCTCATGCTCGTCTCGCTGGCGCTTGACCTGATGCCCCCTGCGGCCAGGTAGAACTCCAGGCGGGTGACACCCTGCTCTTGTTGGCCGGCCCCGACTTCCGGGCCCGCTCCCGCCGGGGACGTGACTTCCTGCTCGTTTCAAGGATTGGTGGTCCCGCCCCGACTGCAACCAGACGGGCACCCCTGGTCGGCCTGGTAGCCGTGGCCGTAATCAGCCTCGCCGCCTGTGAGGTGATGTCGATCCTGCAGGCGGCGCTGATCGCCGCCGGTCTGTTGATTGCGACCAGGACAATCAGCTTTTCGGAAGCAGGGGAAGCGATCGACTTCGGTGTAGTCCTACTGATCGCCGCTGCCTTCGGTGTCGGGGAAGCGATGCAGACATCCGGACTGGCCGAGGACCTGGCGAGTTCCTTGCTGAACGCTTTCTCGGGATTTGGCGACCTCGGGATCATTTTCGGTCTCGCCCTCGCGACCACACTTCTGACCGAGCTGATCACGAACAATGCTGCGGTCGTAGTTATCTTTCCGGTGGCGATGGCCGTGGCCGTTGATGCCGGTCTTGACCCACGGATTGTGGCGATGACCATAGCGGTGATTGCTTCCTCGTCGTTTCTCACACCGATCGGTTACCAGACCAACACGATGGTCTACGGCCCGGGTGGATACCGATTCACGGACTATCTGCGGGCGGGAATCCCGATCAACATCATCGTCCTGATCTCCGTCGCCGCTTCCGCCTGGTACCTGGCCTGATCCCGACTCGCCCGTGACAGCAAAAGGGCCCGCTAACCAGGCGGGCCCTTTTTCTTTCTTGCGCTTGTGCCTGATTGGCACTGATGGAGACGGCGGGAATTGAACCCGCGTCCGCAGTCGCGTTTCGAAAGGCGTCTACAGGCTTAGCCGGCGCTTTGTTCTCGCCACCCGGGGTCCGCGCCAGCAGGCACTGCGGATGGCCAAGCCTCTGAAATGTCCCCCTCCGGTCGAGGCGATCCTTCGGGGTAAGCCCGTTTCTGAAGCCGGAATCCCTCCCCACGGGCCGAGGGTGGGCCGACTCTCATCACCTAGGTATCAGCTAGGCAGCGAGGGCGAACTCATGGTCCGCACGTATTGGTTTTTTGCCGATTTTTTACGAGGCCATCGACATCCTCGACCTGCAACCCTCCGCACGTCCGACTCCGTCGAAGCCTGTCGTCCCCTTGGATGGTGCCCCGCCATTGTACGGTGTCCGAAGCGCCGGGTCAAAAGGCCGTGAATGCGGTTCCGGGGCGGTTAGCGACCAACGGAGGCAACTTGAGCATCCACGAATTCGATGTCGTCGTACTTGGCGCCGGTCCGGCCGGCGAGGTTTTCGCCGCCTATGCGGCCGAGGCCGGGTTGAGAACCGCCCTGGTCGAGCAGCACCTGGTGGCCGGAGAATGCTCCTTCTATGCGTGCATGCCATCCAAAGCTCTGCTCAGGCCCGGTGAGGTACTCGAAGAGGCCCGGCGCATGGCAGGCGTCAGGCAGGTCGTTACGGGCGATCTCGACGCCGCAGCAGTCCTGGAACGACGCGATGAGGTGATCCACCACCTCGATGACTCCAGCTACCTGGAGTGGATCGAGCGCCGCGGTATCGAACTTTTCCGGGGAACCGGAGTAATCGCTGGCGAACGCGAAGTCAGGGTCGGCGGCGAGGTCCTGGTTGCAAACCGTGCGGTTGCCGTTGCCACCGGCTCCTCGGCTTCAATCCCCCCGATCCCGGGCCTCGGCGAGGCACCGATCTGGAACAACCGTCAGGGCACGACCGCCCAAGAGGTACCGGAATCGCTGATCATCCTCGGCGGCGGCCCGGTCGGCTGCGAGCTCGCCCAGGCCTGGTCAAGCCTCGGCTCCAAGGTCACCCTCTTCGAGCCGGAGGAAAGAGTTCTGATCCGTGAAGAACCCTTCGCCGGAGAGCAGGTTGAACAAGCGCTGAGGGAGAAACACGGAGTGAATCTGATCGTCGGCAGCGGAGTCGATTCAGTCCATGTTTCAGAAAGCGGGATTACCGCAACTACTGCCACCGGGGATTACACAGCAGCCGAGTTGATGGTCGCGACCGGCCGCCGGCCCCGAACCGACCGGATCGGGCTGGAGTCCGTCGGCCTCGAGAGCGGCGGGCCGATCGAGACCGATGACAGCTACCGGGTGCCCGGACACGAATGGCTTTTCGCAGTCGGCGATGTGAACGGGAGGACTCCGCTCACCCACATGGGCAAGTACCAGTCCTGGATCGGGGTTCAGACCATTCTCGGCCACGAACCCGGAAACCGGGCTGAGGAGATCGGTTCTCCCAGGGTCGTCTTCACCAGCCCTCAGGTGGCCGCAACCGGGAAGACGCTTGCCCAGGCCGAAGCGGCGGGAATCGACGCGATGGCCCTGGACGTCAGGTCGGATTCGACGGCCGGCGCTTCATTCGTCGGCAAGGGAGTCGAAGGAACCTGCCGGCTCGTGATCGACCGCTCGAGTGGTCTGATTGTCGGCGCCACCTTCACCGGTTTCGAGGTAGCTGAGTGGCTTCATGCGGCCACGATCGCGATCGTCGGCAAGGTCCCGGTCGACGATCTGCGTCATGCGGTTGCCGCTTTCCCGACCCGAAGTGAAATCTGGCTTCGCCTGAGCGAGAAGTGGGAAGAGCAGCAGTAGGGTTGGCCTCATGAGAATCCTTGCTTTCAGTGACCTCCATCGTGATCTCGATCAGGCAGCCCGCCTGACTGAAATGTCGAAAGAGGCCGACGTCGTGATCGGTGCCGGAGATTTCGCCTCGATCCACCAGGGGCTCGAAGAGACCATCGAGGCGCTTGCCGGTATCGAGACCCCGACGGTGCTGGTGCCCGGCAACAACGAAACGCTCGAGGATCTGAAGGTGGCTGCAGAGTCCTGGCCGTCGGCGACCGTGCTTCACGGCAACTCGATCGAGATCGACGGCAAGACATTCTTCGGGCTGGGGGGCGGCATACCCGTAACTCCCTGGGACTGGAGCTTTGACGTCGAGGAAGCGGAAGCGGAGGCGGCCCTTGCCGGGCTGACTGAAGGAGCTGTCCTGGTCGTTCACTCACCCCCGAAGGGACATTGCGACGAGGCCGCCAGCGGACTCAGACTCGGATCGACCGCAATTTTCAAGGCAATTGAAGAGAAGCAGCCGGTCCTGGCCGTCTGCGGTCACATCCACGAATCATGGGGCCAGACCTCAACTGTTGGCGGGACGGAAATAGTCAACCTCGGTCCGTCCGGAACCTTTTTCGACCTTTAGGTCAGATCGACAGTCTGCCGCGAAGGTTTTCAATCAGGTCGGCAGGGAACCCGGGGACCTTTTCGAGATCCTCGACCGAGCTGTAGCCGCCGAAACGCTCGCGGTAAGCGAGGATCCGTGTCGCCTGGGTGACAGAAAGGCCAGCTTCACGAAGCTCCTCGAAGGTGGCGCTGTTCAGGTTCACCGCATCAGAGTCAGGAGACGGGGTCGGTGTCGACCCGCCGAAAAGCCCTCTTCGTTCCGGTAGGGGTGGATCGTCCGATGAAGCATCGGCCTGGGGCGGCGCGGGCGGCGCCGGAGATTCCGGCTTCGCCTCGACCACCGGTGCCGGTGGCGCGGGGGGCAAGTGGGGCTCGGGGGCCTTGAGATCGCTCTGACCGAGGGCCGCAGCAGCGGCACGTTCGGCTGCTTCCGCCCGGGCTTCCGCTTCCCCTGCACGCGACTCCGCCCGGACGATGCCGGTGACAACATCATTGAGCCGACGCTCGCGATCGGATTCCTCGATCTTTAGCTGAGCGAGGCGCTCGGCGAATGCGGCGCGGCGTTCGGCATCTTCTGCTCTCTGTTCGACCCGGCGAAGGCGCTCCTCGGCCTCAGCCAGGGCGCGTTCCCGCTCCTCGCTGTTCTCGCTCAGTTTGCGCTCAACCGCAGCAAGGCCAGGTGAGAGCTCGACGGCCGGGGCGGGCAGTTCCGGTTCGGGCTGAGCTTCGACCACAGGCTCCGGAGGCGGAGCCGCAGGTTCCTGGGTGGCCTTGATCTCGGCAACCTTGGCCCTGAGTCGTTCCTCCGCCGCAGCTGCGGCCGTTTCGTCGGCGACGTCCGGGGCTGGCGGCTGGGGTAGCGGCTCCAGATCAGCCAGAGCATGCTCGGGTGCCATGCCGGGTTCAGGTGCGATCACCGGCTCGAGTGGCTCCTCAGGCCCTGCCGGAGCCGGGTCAGGCTGGTTGGCTCGCGCCGCCGCGAGGCCACCGGCGGCTCCCGCAGCAGCACCGGCCAGGAACGATTCGGCAGCATTGCCGACCACAGCATCGGGGCCGGGATTCTCGATCGAAGGTTCATGGATGATGCTGGTCTCTGCTTCGGGCATCGGAGCCGCCTCGGGCGCCGGGGCCGACTCAAAAGTCGTTTCCGGGGCCTGCGTTGCCTCAAAGGCCGGCTCGGCTGACGGGGCCGGCGCGACCGGCGGGGCCAAATCAGGCGTAACTATGCCAGCGGCAGGAGCCGTCTGGCTGGGTGAGACAGGTGCGGGTACCGGCCTCGTCTGAGGCGGTGAGGGCGCCACCAGACCGGCGACCCCGCCGAAGCGGGCAACGGCGGCGGCGGCGGTTTCCTGGTCGCGGGCACCCTGCTTCTCGGCTTCGACCGGATCGAGTCCGCCAGCGGCGACGCCAGCCGCGGTGACGGCGGTGGCGCCGGCCGCCGGGGCAGCTACGGGAGCGGCTGGCGCCCCTCCCCGTCGAACCGCCTTGCGTTCATCCATGCCCGACTTGCGTCGCATCCGCTCTTCTTCACGGGAGCGCTGGATCGCCGCCCGTTTGCGACGCCGAAGCTCGGACGCACTCGGCACCTGGGCCGGTGCATCTTTGGAGGCAACGCCGCCAGCATTCCGCATCGCCTTGTTCGACTTCGAAGCCTGAGGTGTGCCCGGAGCTCCTGACTTGCGCGGGCGGCCACGCATGATCAGGATGCCGGCAATTATCGCCGAGAGGACGATGATCCCGATGATGAACCAGGGGGCGTTGTCGGTAACAAAGTCCGAGGCCTTTTCGAAGGCACTCTTGTCTTCTTCGGTGCCGTTTGCCTGATCGGTCAGCGCCTGGATCTGGTCCTGGTCGAGCGTCAGCGGTGCCGTGTCAGTGGATGTATCGGCACTTGTGTCCGTCGAAGTGTCCGTGGTGGCAGGAACCGATGCCGAAGTGGACGGCTCGTCCGCGGCCACGGCAGCACCGGGTCCGGCGATCGCGGCCAAAAGAACAAGCAGGCAGAGAAGGGTCCTTGACTTCATCATCAGGTCAGGAACGATACCGCCCCTTGAATTCCCTTTCTACATCCCGGCGTACGTCGCGATCGGCAATTTCACGTCGTCTGTCCTTGCCTTCCTTGTTTCGGGCGAGTCCGAGTTCGACTTTTGCCTTTGGTCCCTTGAAATAAATACGTGTCGGGACGAGGGTCAGGCCCTTCTGCTGGGTCGTCCCGATCAGTCTTTCGATCTCCGCCCGATGCAACAGAAGTTTCCTGGCCCGGTCGGGTTCATGGTTGTTTGTGGTCGCTGGCGCGTAGTGGGGAATGTGGAGATGGCGCAGCCAGACTTCGCCATCCTCGACCACCGCATAGGCATCACTCATCTGGGCGTTGCCCTCACGCAGGGCCTTCACTTCGGTTCCGAGCAGCGAAATTCCGGCCTCGAATTTCTCGACAACCTCGAACTTCTGCCTCGCCCGCCGGTTGGTCGCAACATCGCCGGAGGCGGGCGCTCTCTTCTTCTTTACCTTCTTCGACATCAGCCTGTGAAGTTAACCGTCTGCCGGGGTCAGGTCCACCCGCCCCCGGGGCGAATCGACTTTGTCAACAGTTACCGGGATCGCATCGCCGAAGCTGACCTTCCTGCCCGTCTTCGATCCGACCAGCGAAGTCTCTTCTTCGTTGAGCTCGAAACGTTCACCCCGAATCCGGCGGGCCGGGACGAAGCCTTCGTAGACATCGCCGAGCCGGCCACCGAACCGGACGAAACAGCCGGCCCGGATTACCCCGGACACTTCGCCTTCGAAGCGTTTCTCGTATCCCTCCTCGAACAGCTCCCTTTCAAGGAGGAAAGCACCGCAGATGTCATCCGCATCCCTTTCGAGGATCATCGCCTCCCGCTCTCGCCCGGATGCGTGAAGCGCGGCCTCGGCGACATCACCGGTGCTGGGCGCTTCCTCGCCGCCGCCGACCGCAGAAAGCAGGGCACGATGGACGAGCAGGTCCGGGAAGCGTCGGATCGGTGACGTGAAGTGGCAGTACGCCTCACTGCCGAGTCCTGCATGTCCCATGTTCTTCTCCAGGTACCGGGCGGGCTTGAGTGACCTGAGGATCAGGGAACTGTAGGCCTCCGCTCCATGCCCGCGCCGTTTTGCTTCCTTTGCCACCGAGCGGGAGGCCTCCACGGCGATCTCGCCGGCGGTAATCGGCCCCATGCCGTCCGGCATCGGCGGAGCCGGAAGGTCGAGCGAGGCGAGCTGGCCCAGCATCCGCTCGACCCTTGCCGGATCGGGCATCTCGTGGACCCGATACACCGAGGGGATGCCCCGGGCGGTGGTCAGTTCCGCCACCTGTTCATTGGTCAGGACCATCAGCTGCTCGATCAGACGATGGGCTTCGGTCTGCCGCTCGGCGACAGCCCGGAGAACATGACCGTCCTCGTCGAACTCGAAACTCGGTTCGGACGAATTCACTTCCAGAGCCGTTCCTGCCCGCCGGTCAGCCAGCACGGCAGCGGCCTGACGGGCCAGGTCAAGCTGTTCGGAAACGGGCTCCGGTGCCTTCTCATGACCGGCGAATATCCGGTCAAGCTGGTCATAGTCCAGCCGGGCGTCGGAGCGGATCCGGCTGCGATAGAAGGCCGCCGAGGTGACCTCTCCCTTGCCGGAGAGGACGAACTCGGAGGTGACCGCGAGGCGGACTTCGCCGGGCGAGAGAGAACAGACTCCTGCGCTCAGGCCAAGCGGGAGCATCGGCTCGACCGAAGTCGGAACATAGGTGCTGTTGGCCCTGAGAAATGCCTCTTTCTCAAGGAAAGATCCGGGCCTCACGAAAGCGGACACATCAGCGATGTGAATCCAGAGCCTGACGCCATCCCCCTCCCGTCTGGCCGAGACCGCATCATCAAAATCGCGGGCAGTGGCCGGATCGACGGTGAAGGTGGCCATGCCGGTCAGGTCCTGGCGGGGCACATCTTCCGGGGCCAGGGCAGCGGCCTCTGCCGCTTCCTCGATCACCTTCGGAAATCCCCGGCGCCCTAGTCGCTCCAGGGTCAGTGCCTCGGAGACATCGAAAGCATTGTCAATCCGGCCGAGGTCACGCACCAGCCGGGCCCGGCCCGATCCGAATTCGACCCAGGCGATCTGCCCCTCGCGGGTTCTCGCCTTTCGGTCGAGGGCGACCGAATCCCCCCGGTCGAATAGCGGCCGGGCCGAAGTGAAACGTCCCTTTCGCTCCAGAAGTGCGACCTTCCTGACACTCCGCGGCTGCCCGGAGTGCCCGCCTGCCATCAGCCGCCCTGATCGCCGGAGCCGGCGGAGGCGACTTCATCCGACAGGACTCCGTATGCCCGGTTCAGCTGGACATCACGATTCGCGCCGTCAGGCAGCGGCGCGTACACATCCGGCTTGAGACCCTTGCCGGCGAGGGAGACACCCTCGGCGGTAAGGAATTCCCCGACCGTCAGGTCCAGGGAACCACCGTTGCCCAGATCGATCACTTCCTGGAAAACACCCTTGCCGTACGTCCTGGTGCCGACCACTGGGGTCCCGAGGTCGGTCTGAAGTGCTGCGGCCAGAATCTCGGCCGCGGAAGCGGTGTTGCGGTTGACCAGCACGACGATGGGCGGGGTATCGATGTTGCCCCCGATCGCCCGATAGGTGGCGTCTCCCTGGGTCCTTGACCTGGTCTCGACCACCACTTCTCCCTCGTCGATGAAAACGCTTGAGGTGAAAATCGCTTCCTCGAGAAGACCGCCACCGTTTTCTCGGAGGTCAAGCACGATTCCTTCGGCACCCTTCTCGATCACCCTCTCGACCGCCCGCTGAAGGGCCCGACTGGCCCCGGTGCTGAAAGTGCTGAGCTGGACGTATCCGAGAGTCTTGCCGTCAACCTCACGGGTCTGGTTGGAGGTAATCGGCACCCGGATCTCTGCCCGGGTCAGCTTGAAGTCCCTTGCCGGTCCTTCGCCCCCCTTGCGGATGCCCAGCGTCACGTCGGTCCCTTCCGGACCCTTGATCTTCGCGACGATCAGATCGACATCTTCCCCCCTGATCGACTCACCGTCAACCGTGACGATCACGTCCCCGGGCTTCAGGTTCGCGCCAGCTGCGGGTGATCCCCGAAAGACGGATCCGACTTCAAGGCCGTTGCGGCTGTTACCGCCAACCGTCATGCCGACCCCGCTGAAACTGCCCTCAAGGGCTTCGCTCAGCTGCTGGTTCTGTTCCGGGGTGAAGTAGTGAGTGAAGCGGTCTTTGTACTTTCGCCGCAACTGCCGGACCATCCCGTTGACTGATGCGTCCTGGACGGTGTCCGGGTCAGTGACCCGGAAATAGCGGTCGCGGATCAGCTCAGCCGCCTGGTCGGAGACAGACTGCTCCCTGGACTCTTCGGCGACGAATACCTCGCGCAGTGAATCGGGCAGGTTGTCCGGGTGGCCGCCAGCCCAGAGGCCCAACAGCATCCCGGCAATGACAGCCCAGACTGCAACAGTTGCGGTCTTCAACTGGTTGTCCGGCCCGCTGTTGCCAGCGTGCCGGTCCCGCTCTGGCTCAGACCTTGAGGAAGCGGCGCATGGTCAGTCCTGACCCAATCGCCGAAACCAGGATCGCGGCGATAAACAGGCAGGCGACCAGAGCCGCGAAGGACATCGAGTCCTGCGCATTCATCAGGGCGAACTTGTCCGCGAGCGGGTCCACGACTGTGACTTTGCCGATCCACAGCACCAGTATCGCAATCGTGCCACCGAGGATGCCCACGACGACCCCTTCGATCATGAAGGGCCAGCGGATGAACCATCGGGTCGCACCGACCAGTCGCATGACTTCGATCTCCCGTCGTCGGGTGTAGATCGAGAGCCGGATCGTATTGCCGATGAGGAGGAGTGAAGCACCGACCAGCAGGATGGTGATCACGGAGAGGATCAGTTTCAGCGCACCGGTGACCTGTTCGATCTGGCGGGCATCTTCCTGCCGGTCATCGACCTCGGAGATGATCGGTGACATGAAACTGGACTTGCCGTTGGTGCCGACAGGCTGGATCGCGGCACGGATCGCGTCGAGGTTCGAGGCGTCATCCGGCTTGATGATGAAGTTGGCCGGCAATGGATTCTTGCCGCCGAGTTGCTCCAGGGCATCGGGATTCTCGCGACCGAAGTCGCTGGCCATGAATTCAGCCTTGGCGTCGGCCTTGGTCAGATAAGTGACCGACTCTACGTTGGGCAGCGCTTCAAGCTTCTGTTGAAGGGCTTTGGTCTCGCTCGCAGTTGCGTCGTCGTAGAGGAAGGTCCGGAGTTCCAGATCACCACGGACATCGGCGCTCTTGCTCTGCGCAGTCTGAAAGACGGGGATCAGCACGCCGAGGAGCAGGGCGGTCAGCACCGTGGTGACAACGGCGGCCGTGGTCGGGGCGACATTCCGCTTGATTGCGCGGATTGCCTCGCCCGTGAAGAAGAAAAGCTTGCCCATCAGTGAACTCCCTTGCCGTTTTGGTGGCCTTCGATCCCGACGCCCATCTCGGCCCGCATGCGGACTCCGAACTCGGTCGTCGACTCTTCGGTGTAGCCGCCAGCGACCTCATCGCGAATGACCCTGCCCTCGTAGAGCTCGATCACGCGGCGACGCATCCGGTCGACCATTTCCCGGTCGTGGGTTACCACCACAACGGTTGTGCCGGTCTTGTTGATCCGGTAAAGCAGCTGCATGATCCCGACCGAGGTAACGGGGTCGAGGTTTCCGCTGGGCTCGTCGGCGAGCAGGAGCGGAGGATGATTGACGAAGGCCCGCGCTACGGAGACGCGCTGCTGTTCGCCACCGGAAAGCTCGTCGGGGTAGTTATGAAGCTTGGTTGAAAGACCGACCAGACGGAGAGTCTCCGGAACTTTCTGCCGGATCTCGGCCCGGGACGCGCCAATCACCTGGAGGGCATAAGCGACGTTGTCATAGACGGTCCGGCTGGGAAGAAGCTTGAAGTCCTGGAAAACCGTGCCGATGTTGCGACGGAGCTGCGGGATCTTCTTCTCGGGAAGGTTGTTGATGTCACGCCCGGCAATCGAGATCGTGCCGTCCGTCGGCTCGAGCTCGCGGATCAGCATCTTGATCAGGGTCGACTTGCCACAGCCGGTGGGGCCGACCAGGAAAACAAATTCGCCGCGATTGATCGCCAGGGAAACCCGGTCTACTGCGAGATGACCGCCCGGGTAGACCTTGCTGACGTCACGCATCTCGATGATCGGCGCTCCGCCCTTGCGCGGACGGTCGGCCTGCTTGCGGGCCCTTGCGGCCTCGAGCTCGACGCTTGCAGTTTCTTTTTTCTTCTTTCCGAATGCCATCTGGTTCGCCCTCTTCCCCTCGGGTCGGGGTAATCCTTCCCCTGACGGGGAATGCCCAGAGGAAGCAGCTCCATCCAGGATCGTTGACCTGAAGTTAGCGGAACGTTAGCAATCACTCACATGGGTTTAGTTGTTCTGAAGGTGAACCGGTACGATTCCTGCAATGTCCAGGGCCGCCCAGATGGCTAGCCGGGTCGCCCTCGCAGGTTGCGGCCTCCTCGCCTTGTTTCTCATCGCCTCTCCGGAGCCAGTCGCTGCTGCCCCGGTCGATAGCGCGGATTCGAAGTCACGGGCCGATGCCGGGATCTCGATAGTCAACGGCCGAAACACTTCGATCAATGACTGGCCCTGGCAGGTTGCCCTTACCTTCGGCCGCAAGGTCGCCCCCGGGACTTCGACCAGCCGGCGTTTTTTCTGTGGCGGCTCGGTGTTGGCACCCCGTCTGGTCATCACTGCCGGACACTGTGTTGCTGACTTCAATCGCCGACAGATCCGTCGGCTGGAGATCGTCTCGGGCCGTACCAGCCTGAATTCCAGCCGGGGCCAGGTCGTGTCAGTGAGCGGGCTGCGGATGCCCCTCGATTCTTCCGGCAAGCGTCGATACCGGCCGTACAGGGGAGCGGCGAACTGGGATGTAGCTCTGCTCACGCTGGCCTCCCCCGTTTCAGCTGAACCGATCCGGCTCGCTGGTCCTGACGAACTGGAGGCATGGTCAACCGGACGCATCGCCTGGACAACCGGATGGGGCGTGACCAGTGGCTTCTCCAACCGGGTTCCGACCCGGCTGAAGGTTGCCCGCCAGGTGATCATGGGAACCGGACTGTGCCGTCGAGCTGACGGCAGGGCATTCCAGCCAGCCACAATGACCTGCCTCGGCGGTCCGGCGGGCAACGCCTCCGCCTGCTCGGGCGACAGCGGTGGCCCGCTTGTAGTGGCGACCAGCGATGGCTACAGACTTGTCGGAGTCACCAGTTTTGGCGACGGGGCCTGCCGGGGTTTCATTCCCTCGGTCGACACCCGGGTTTCCGGGAATCCGATTCGCAACTGGATTGCGGCGACCGCCAGCAATCTTTTCGGAGCCGATGTCGTCGGTTCCGGCGGGGTCGCGGGACCGCTCCGGAAATGGTGCAAGGTTCCCCAGGTGTTCGGCCTGAGACCGGCGAAAGCCCGACGACTCCTCGAAGAAAGCGGCTGCCGGCTCGGCAAGGTACGCACCGATCCCTGGGGGGCCGGACCGCGGGGCCGGATCATCGGCTACAGCCGTTATCCGGGCTGGCTGGCCCGGACCGGCTTCAAGCTAAACGTGTGGCTCGCTCCCTGACCGGGTAGAACCGGTCCATGATCCCCGAACGTTCGTTCAGTCGAATCACTCTTCTGCTTGTCGGCGTCACCATGGCTCTCGGCCTTACGGCCTGTGGTTCTAACGACTCAAGCGAGAGCGCAACCACCGACGCCGGCGTCCAGTCAACCGGCGGGCAGAACGGGAATCAGAGCCAGATCAAGCCCGACAGGAAAGCACCGGACAGTGCCGGCGACCGGAAGGACGCACCGGACGACGTGATTTCGCAGCGTCCGGGCGGCCCGGTCGCTCCCGTCAAGCCCTGATCCTGCTCAGACAGGCGGGGTGCGCACGAGACTGCGGGCCAGCAGCACGACCCCGCCGGCGGTTCCCGCGAGGAAAAGGGCCAGGCCCAGGTAGAGGGTCACACCCGAATCGCTGACGAAGAGCATCAGGCCGCCGATCCCTGCGGCCCCGAGGACGAACCCGAGCGCTCTTCTGCTCGCCGGGCCAAGCGGCTCCTCGACACCGGCCGCATCAGCCGCCGGAACCGACAGTGGATCGAACCGGCCCCCGAGCACCAGGCTGTAGAGCAGGTACAGCGAAGGAATCAGGATGGCCAGACCAATCACGACTGCGACAAGCAGACCGATAATCACTTCATCGGAAGCTGCGGCCTGTTCGATCGTCAGGCCGGGGAGCATCTCGGGCTGCTGGGCAATCCCCCACCCGGCGACCACCGCTGCCACGGCCGCGGCGGCCATGAACCGGGCCTCGCGAAAGCGCCTGGTCCAGAGCATGATCAGAGTCAGCATTCCGGCGACGCCGGAGACGATCACAGCCACCAGGCCCAAACCTGAAGTGAGACCGTCGAAGAATTCCGCGGAGACGTTCTTCTCTAGGACGATCAGGCCGATCGCCGCCAGCAGACCGGCTATTACTCCTGCGACCAGGCCCCGGGTACGGAAGGCAGAGGCGAGATCGTCTTCTCCGCGCCGGTCGGCATCGGCGGCCAGGTACACGGCCGCCAGATAGGCCGAAGAAGCCACCAGGATCAGGCCGATCGCGATCGGCACCGGAGCCAGCCAGGCGGTGATGATGTCGCCCTGGGCGTTTCCGGGGGGAACCCGGCCGTCGACGATGGCGCCGATCACTGTGCCGAGAGCAAATGGCACCAGCAAAGAGGCAACCGCGGCGAGGATCGTGAAGGCCCGGCTCATGCTGACCCCGCCGGCGACATATCCGACCGCCCTCATGATGATCCCGAGGCAGGCAAGGATCAACGGGATCCAGAGGGTCGAGAAGATCGATCCGAAAACCTCCGGGTAGGCGGTCCAGCAGATCACCAGCACGAAGATCAGCCAGACGTGGTTGGCCTCCCACACCGGAGCCATTGACCGGTGACCGGACTCGCTGAGCCGGTTCGATTCTTCACCCCGGGCGGTGACCGCCCAGATCGGGGCGCCAAAGTCAGCTCCGGCCAGAATTGCGTAGGCGACGATCCCGACCAGGATCAGGATCGCGGGTATGTCAGCCAGTTCCATGATCCCCCTCCCCGCGCTCTTCCAGCGCCGCGATCTCCGGCGGGAACGGCTGTCTCGCGATTCGTCTGAGCACCCAGAAAACCGTGCCGATCAGGACCAGGTAGACGGCGAGCAGCGCCGCGAACCCGAACACGATCCCGTCAGCTCCGGTGACCGCCTGTTCGGTTCGCATCACCCCGTAGACAACCCACGGTTGCCTGCCGACCTCGGTCGTTACCCAGCCCGCGATCAGGGCCACCACGGCTCCCGGCCCGGCGACCATTACCGCCCGGTAGAACCACTTGGTCTCGGGCAGTTTTCGTCGCCGGAACCAGATCCAGAGGAACCAGGCCGAGAGCATCGCAAGGCCGGTGCCGATGCCGACCATGGTCTGGAAGGAGAGCCTGACCACATTGATGTTGGGCCAGTCGTCCTCGGGCACCGTCTCGAGACCCTGGACGGTGGCGTTCGGGTCGTGGTAGGAGAGCAGCGAGAGCAGCTTGGGAATCTCGATCCCGTACTCGATCGTGTTGTCCTCGGTGTACCAGCCGAAAATCGTTTCCGGGGCTCCCTCGGTCGTCTCGTAGAGGCCTTCGAATGAGGCGAGCTTGATCGGCTGGTCCTCGGCCACGGTGCGGGCCGCCCAGTCACCGATCAGCAGCTGGGCCGGAGAAGCGATGCAGGCGACCGCCAGCGGAACGACCATCGCGGTGCGGAAGTAGGCGCCGCGGCGGCCCTTCATCCAGGCGAAGGCGTAGATCCCGGCGATGATGAATCCGACCACGATGTAGGCGGCGAGGTACATGTGAGTCAGCTGAGGCCAGAGGTGGCCGTTGGCGAACAATGCCTCGAAGGGCTTGACGTTTGTGACCTCCCCGTTGACCACATCAAAACCGGAGGGATTGTTCATCCAGGCATTGACCGCGATCACGAACATCGAGCCGGTTATGCCTGCCGCGATCACCGGAATGCCGGTAAGGATGTGCCTTTTCGGGGAGATCCGGTCCCAGCTGTAGACGTAGATCGAAATGAAGATCGCCTCGATGAAGAATGAGAAGCCCTCCAGCCCGAAGGCCAGTCCGAAGACATCCCCGAAAGCGGCCATGAATCCGGGCCAGAGCACACCAAGCTCGAAGCTCAGCAGGGTGCCGGTGACTACTCCGGCGGCAAAGAGAGTGATCATCACCTTCGACCAGCGTCGGGCGATCGCCGTGTAATGCGCCTTGCCGGTCTTCAGGCCCAGCCACTCCATGAAGATCACCAGGCTGGGAAAGGCAATCCCGAAACAGACCAGCGGGATGTGCATGACGAAAGACATCGCCTGCATCTGCCTCGCCTCAAGCAGATAGTCCTGATCCACGGCGGGAAACGAGTTGCCCGGCCCGAAGGCAAAATCTCCCGCCGCTGCGATCAGATCAAGCACGCCCACACTATATTCCGCTCGCCGGTGGTATTGGCGCTGCTGGTCACGCCGCAGGGCCGGGCAGGCATCCCCCGGACGCAGCACGGGCGGCATTCAGCCGCCCTGCTCCGGAGTTTCCGGGAGACGCCTGCCCGACCCCACGGCTAACTCAACCCGTCGATTGACCAATCCTGCAGGGTCCGGCGCGGGGTATCCGGCCTGAATCTCTGGATGGGGAGCGAAGCGACGATGAAGGACGGATACCCCGTGCCGGTCACTTCGACCGATGACGCGATTACCCGATCGAGACCATTCGTTCGATTGGTAGCCGCGCCTTTTCGGCGAGGGCCTCATCGACCTTGACTTCGAACTTCATGTCACGTAGGGAGTCGCGGAGCTTGGGCAGGGTGATCATCTTCATGTACTTGCAGTAAGCCATCCGGTTGGCTTCGATCAGCTTTGCCCCGGGGACGGCCTGGCGCATCGGGTAGAGCATCCCGTTTTCGGTGGCGACGATATAGGTGCCATCCGGGTTCTTCCTGACGTGCTCGATCATGCCGGAGGTCGAGAGCATGTGGACGCCCTCGGGATCGATTTCCCCGGTTGCCACATATTCCATCGCCTGGGTCGAACAGCCGCATTCGGGGTGGATCAGGAACTCGGCTTCCGGATTCTCCTCGCGGGTGAGGGTGATGTCATCCGGACGGATCCCGGCATGGACGTGGCATTCACCGTCCCAGACATGGAAGCGGGCGGCGCGTTCCGGGTCATCCTTGAGTCCGGTTTCGCGCTCGACGAAAGCCCCGAGCCACATGTCGGGACCGAAAAGGATCTCCGTGTCGGGACCGTGTTCGGCCCAGATGTGTTCGACCACCTTGACCGCGTTCGAGGAGGTGCAGCAGTAATCGGTTTCAGCTTTGACCTCGGCTGAAGTGTTCACGTACATGACGACCAGGGCATCCGGGTACTTCGATTTCCACTCGCGAAGCTGGTCGGCATTGATCGAGTCGGAAAGTGAGCAGCCGGCACCGAGATCCGGGATCAGCACCTTCTTCTCCGGGGAAAGAATCGAAGCGGTCTCGGCCATGAAGTGGACCCCGCAGAACTCGACCACTTCGGCATCGGCCGACTCGGCCTGGCGAGAAAGTCCGAGTGAGTCACCGATGTAGTCGGCGACATCCTGGATTTCCGGCAGCTCGTAATTGTGGGCGAGGATCACCGCGTTGCGCTGCGCCGCCAGCTCGCGGATCTCGGCGCTGAGTTCAGTGATCAGCGCAGGATCGAGAGGCGGCGGGACATCCGAAGCCTGAAGGACTGGAAGCTCGGTAGGCATTACCCGATTCTACGCAGCCGGCCCCGCCGGATCGAGGAGCAGTGACACATCCAGCTGGGGGGCGGAATGGGTCAGGGCACCGATCGAGATGAAATCCACCCCAGTCTCGGCCACATCCCTGACGTTCGGGAGGTTCATGCCGCCGGATGCTTCGAGTTCGGTTCCGGCTCCGCCCGATTCCCTCAGGTTGACTGCCATCTTCAGATGCTCGATGTCCATGTTGTCGAGCAGGATGCGGTCGGCCCCGGCCTCGATTGCTTCGGCGACCTGATCCAGGGTCTCGGCTTCAATCTCGACGTGCAGGTCAGGTGATTCGCGTCTGCAGGCTTCGACTGCTTCGCGCACGCCACCGGCCATCGCGATGTGGTTCTCCTTGATCAGCACGGCGTCAAAGAGACCGAAGCGATGGTTGATGCCGCCGCCCCAGGAAACCGCCTGCTTCTCGAGTGACCGCAGCCCCGGAGTGGTCTTCCGGGTGTCGAGGATCCGGGTTCCGGTTCCCCCGACTGCGTCCACATAGCGCGCGGTCAGGGTGGCGATGCCCGAGAGGTGGCCGAGGAAGTTGAGGGCGACCCGCTCTCCGGCGAGAATCGCCCGGGCCGGACCGTTGATCAGAGCGACATCGCGGGGCACCGATTCATGCCAGTGGCCTTCCACGACCGTCCGGTCGACCTCGGTGACGCCGACCTGCCGGAACACTTCTTCGACCAGGTCGAGGCCGAAGATGACTCCCGGTGCCTTGAGCACGATGTGTGCCTGAACCGAAAGTCCGGCCGGCACGGTCGCATTGGCGGTCACGTCACCGGCGCCGATGTCCTCTGCGAGCGCCCGCGCGATCAGTTCCGAGGTTCCCTCCGGAAGGTGGCTCATGCGGGGAGCCTATGCTCTCCCCGATGGGTTCGTTTGCCCACACAGCCTTTGACACGAGCCTGGGCCCGGTCGCCCTCGCTGCGACCGACTCGGGTGTGGTTCGCTGCAACCTGCCGGGCTCCGATCCCGATGCGCTTGTCGAGGAAGTGATCGCAAGGACCGGACTCACGCCTGACGAGGGAGGCGCGATGGTCGATGGGGCGGCTGATCAGGTGATCGCCTTTCTCGAAGGCGAGTTGCGGGAGTTCAAGCTCGATCTCGACTGGCAGTTGATCGGTGGCTTTCACCGCGAGGTACTGCAGGCCACGACCAGAATTCCCTGGGGCGAGACGGCAAGCTACGGCGAAGTCGCCGCCCTGGCTGGCCGCCCCGGAGCCGCCCGGGCCGCGGGCACCGCCCTCTCGAAGAACCCGATCGCCCTGATCGTCCCCTGCCACCGGATCATCAAGTCAGACGGAACCACAGGAGGCTACGGCGGAGGCACAGCCGGAACCGCCCTCAAACAACGCCTGCTGGATCTCGAGAAGCCCTGACCTGCTTTGGTCCGGTATGGGTGGCAGGGGGTCGGGTGAAGCGCTAGGCACCAGGCCCTAGCCCGCGGTTCTATTCAAGTACTCGCGGATGAAACCGTCGATGTCGCCGTCGAGTACGCGCTGGGCGTCGCCGACTTCAAAGTCGGTCCGGTGGTCCTTCACCATCGTGTACGGCTGGAGGACGTAAGAACGGATCTGGGAGCCCCAGGCGACGTCCTTGACCTCCCCTCTCTCCTGATTGACCACCTCGGCCCGTTTGCGCTCTTCCAGTTCAACCAGCTTTGACTTCAGCATCTGCATCGCTACAGCCTTGTTCTGGGTCTGCGAGCGTTCGTTCTGGCACTGGACGACGACACCGGTCGGTTCGTGGGTGATCCGGACCGCCGAGTCGGTCTTGTTTACATGCTGGCCGCCGGCACCGGAAGCGCGATAGGTGTCGATCCTGATGTCGGCATCATCGATTTCTATTTCGGCGGTTTCGTCAACCACCGGGGCGACATCAACCTGGGAGAAACTGGTGTGGCGGCGCGCGGAAGAGTCGAAAGGAGAGATCCGGACCAGCCGGTGTACGCCGCGCTCGGCAGCGATCAGTCCGTAGGCGTTCTCACCCTTGAGCAGGAATGTGGCCGACTTGAGGCCGGCTTCTTCGCCCTCGGATGCTTCCCTCATCTCGACCGAGAAGCCACGACGTTCAGCCCATCGCAGATACATCCGCAGGAGGATCTCGGCCCAGTCCTGGGAATCGGTACCGCCGGCCCCGGCATGGACCGTGACGATCGCATCGCCGTGGTCGTACTCACCGCTGAACAGGCGGGCTTCCTCAAGCGCTTCCAGTCTCGACTCGACTGAAGTCAGCTGTTCTTCGAGTTCGGCCGCGATTTCTTCGTCGGTTTCGGCCATCTCGGCCATCTCGGCCAGGTCACCGGCCTCGGAGCTGAGCGAGCGAAAACCTTCGAGCTTGCGGAGGGTCCGGGAATGATCTGCGGAGACTGATGCGGCCTTGTCCTGGTCATCCCAGAAGCCCGGCTGCTGCATCACGTCTTCAAGCTTCGCGACTTCCGCTTCCAGAGCCTCGGGGTCGAGGTAATCCGTAAGCAGGGCCAGATGCTCGTCGATTGCCGCCAGGCGGGTGGATATCGACTCTGTGTTGACGGCCTCGGCCATGAATGGAGCCTACTGACGCGGCTCTGAGAAGATCATGAGCCCATGAAGGACAGCATCAACGAGAACCAGCGGCGGCGCAAGCGACTGATCCGGGTCATTTCGGTGTCGATTGCCGTAGCCGTGCTGACGATCGGCATGAAGGTTGCCGCCTGGCTGCTGACCGGCTCGGTCGGCCTGCTTTCCGATGCGGCCGAATCCGTGGTCAATCTCGTCGCTGCGGGTGTCGCACTGATCGTAATCCTCTGGGCAACGCGCCCACCGGACGAGGACCATGCCTACGGCCATGAGAAGGCCGACTACCTCTCAGCCGGTTTCGAAGGCGCCCTCATCCTGCTCGCTGCGGTCACGATTGCCTACGCCGCGATCGAGCGACTGATCAATCCGGCCGAGCTGACCGAAGTGGGTGTGGGTCTCGCGATCTCCGCCGGTGCTTCCCTGCTGAATCTGCTGACCGCCCGGTTGCTGGTGCGGACCGGCGAGGAGGAGTCGTCGCTGGTGCTGGTCGCCGACGGTCGGCACCTGATGACCGACGTGGTGACTTCAGCCGGAGTGATCATCGGGGTCGGCCTGGTCTGGCTGACCGGCTGGGAGACCCTGGACCCGATCATCGCCCTGCTGGTCGCGGCGAACATCGTCAGGACCGGAGTCGGCCTGGTCTCGGACTCGATGACCGGCCTGATGGACAAGGCACTGCCCGATTCCGAGATCGCGAAGGTCAACGATGTGCTCGAAAAGTACGAAAGCCAGGACATCCAGTTCCATGCCCTGAGGACCCGCAAGGCAGGCCGGCGCACCTTCATCTCTGTCCACGTGCTGGTGCCCGGAGACTGGAGCGTAAAAGAAGGTCACGACCTCGCCGAGCGGTGCGAAGAGGACCTCAGAAACCGTTTCGACCAGGCCACCGTTTTCACCCATCTGGAACCAATCGAAGACCCGGTCAGCTTCGCCGACACCGGCCTCGACAGAACCAGCGACCCTCACGCATAAGCGAGGTGGGCGGGTCCTACTTGTTCGAAGGGCCCGGTCCGGGGTATGCCCGCTTCACCGTCGCTGCGCTCCCCATCCAGAGGTTCAGGCGACATACCCCGAACCGAACCCTGCAGGACCTGTCCATCCCCCGGGGTTGGGGTAGCCGTGGGGTCGGGTGACCTCCCAAAGAGGCTTCCGATTACTGCTCGGAAATGGAGCGACGATTCACAACCGCGACGGGCGCGCCTCTTTGGGAGGGCACCCGGCCACGCGGCGTAACCACCACCGTCTCAGTCAGGCGTTGAAGGCTGTTTCGGCTTCTTCGGGGTCGTCGTAGGGGCGCCAGGAGATGATCAGTTCGTCTTTCAGTTCGAAGAGCCAGGCGAGTTCGTCTGTGTAAGCGAGTTCGTTGCCGTCTTCCCAGCGCCATTCCCGCCTGACCATCGCCAGTACCCGGTCACCGGCACACAGGCAGTCTTCGATCAGGACAGTCTGCTGGACTCCGCCCGGTGTCCTGGTGGCCCAGGAACGGGCTTCTTCATGGCCTTTCTTCAGACCCCTCATCCCGTGAATTTTCACCTCGGGATGAAGCGTCTCGACGAAGGCATGGAGTTCCGACCGGTTGAAGGTCGAAACAAATTCTCGAACGGTTTTTTCTTCGGGGCTCAAGGCGAACCAAAGGCTCCCGGGATCGACCTTCTTGACTAACTACCGTGGCACTTCTTGAACTTCTTGCCCGAGCCACACCAGCAGGGGTCATTGCGCCCGAGGTTCTCCTGCTCGGACTTGACCACGGTGGCCGCGCCTCCGGGCTCGCCTGAGCCACCGACGTTTGGTACCACACCGGGAACCCCGCCGGCCTCGGCCGGTCCCGGGGTTGCGCCTGCAGCTACTTCGGCCAGGGCCGATGGCTGGGCCTCGAGGGTGCCGCCCTTGTAGCCGAAGGTCGACTCGTCCGGTTCCTCGGCCGGGGGCGCAAAAGCACCCTGGGCCTGGTCCGGCTCGATTTCGATCTCGACGTTGTAGACGAGGCGGCTGAACTCTTCCCAGATGCCGTTCATCAGCTCCTGGAACATCGTGTAGCCCTCGTTCTTGTACGCAACGAGCGGATCGATCTGGGCGAAGCCGCGCAAGTGGATGCCCTCGCGCAGGTAATCCATGTCATAGAGATGCTCGCGCCAGCGAGAGTCGATCACCTGCATCAGCAGGGTCCGCTCGAGGTAGCGCATTATCTCTTCGCCAAATTCTGCTTCGCGTTCGTCGTAGGCCTTCTGGGCGTCCTCGTAGAGCTCGTCCTTGAGCGCCTCAGGTTCGGTTGATTCGGGTGCCATACCGGCAACGTCGATCGCGCAGGGCCAGATCAGGTGGAGCTGCGTGTCGAGTCCGGCCAGGTCCCACTCTTCGATGATGTCGCCGGCCGTGAACTCGTCGACCAGGCGTCCGATCACGCCGTTGACCTCCTCGCGGGCGATCTCCGACATGTCGCGACCCTCAAGGATCTCGCCTCGGTACTTGTAGATCACACGGCGCTGCTCGTTCATCACATCGTCGTACTCGAGGACGCGCTTACGAATCAGGAAGTTCTGCTCTTCGACCTTCTTCTGGGCGTTCTCGACGGTCTTGGTGAGCATCTTCGCCTCGAGCGGCATCTCGTGACCCTCCTCGTCGACCGGCCCCAGGCGGTCGAGGATCTTGTAAATGCGATCACCGGCGAAGAGGCGGATTACGTCATCTTCGGCGGAAAGGAAGAAGCGTGAAGCTCCGGGGTCACCCTGACGGCCGGCGCGGCCTCGCAGCTGGTTGTCGATGCGCCGGGACTCGTGCCGTTCGGTGCCGCAGATGAACAGTCCGCCGAGTTCCTTTACCTCTTCGGCTTCGATCTCGCACTGCGGCTTCAGCTCCGCGGCGATCTTCTCGACCGCTTCGTTGTAGCCCTCATCTTCGGGATTGAGACCCTGCCTCACGACTTGCGGATGGGCCATCCCCTCCGGGTCGCCGCCGAGCTTGATGTCAACGCCACGACCGGCCATGTTGGTGGCGATCGTGACCGCACCCTTGCGGCCGGCCTGGGCGATCGTCTCACCTTCCTTTTCGGCGTGCTCGGGTTTCGCGTTCAGGACCACATGCTCGATGCCCTGCTTGCGCAGCTCGGTCGAGATCATTTCCGAAACCTCGACCGAGACGGTGCCGACCAGGATTGGCTGGCCCGTTTCGTGCCGGGTGACCAACTCGCGAACCACGGCCGCCCACTTGCCTTCCTTGGTCTTGAAGATCTGGTCGTTTTCGTCGTTGCGGGTGATCGGCCGGTTGGTCGGAACCTCGACCACCGGGACCTTGTAGATCTTCATGAACTCGGTGGCCTCGGTGAGCGCCGTGCCGGTCATGCCGGAAAGCTTGTCGTAAAGCCGGAAATAGTTCTGCAGGGTGATCGTTGCGAGGGTCTGGTTTTCCTCGCGGATCGCCACCCCTTCCTTGGCCTCGACGGCCTGGTGGAGGCCTTCGGACCAGCGTCGGCCTTCGAGGATCCGGCCGGTGAACTCGTCGATGATCATGACTTCGCCGTCAACCACGGCGTAGTCCTTGTCCTTCTTGTAGAGGGACTCAGCCTTGAGCGACTGGATCAGGTGGTTGACCAGATTGCCGTTTTCGGCCAGATACAGGTTCTCGACGCCGACAAACTTCTCCGAGTTCTCGACCCCGCGCTCGGTCGGCGAGACGGTCTTGTGCTTCTCGTCGTACTCGTAGTCGTATTCGGCCTCGGAGGTGTCCTTGCTCTCACCCATCGACTTGAGCTTGGTCTTTGCCTGGACGCCTTCGAGCTGCTTGGCGAGACGGGCGAAGGTGTAGTAAGTCTGGGCTGCTTCTTCGGGGGCGCCGGAGATGATCAGCGGGGTCCGGGCTTCGTCGATCAGGATGTTGTCGACCTCATCGACGATCGCGAAGTCGTGGGTGCGCTGGACCTTCTGTTCGAGTGAACCAGCCATGTTGTCACGCAGGTAGTCGAACCCGAACTCGGAGTTGGTGCCATAGGTGACGTCGCAGGCGTACTTCTCGCGACGGGCGGCGGGGTCATCGTTTTCCTGGATCCAGCCGACGGTCACGCCGAGCAGATCGTAAATCGGCTTCATCCAGAGCGCATCTCGTTTGGACAGGTAATCGTTGACCGTGACCACGTGGACCGACTTGCCGCCGAGGGCGTTCAGGACGATCGGCAGGGTGCTGGTCAGGGTCTTGCCTTCGCCGGTCTTCATTTCGGCAATGGCTCCGTCGTGGACCACCATTCCGCCAATCAGCTGGACGTCGTAGTGGCGCTGTCCGAGTGCCCGTAGCGCAGCCTCGCGGGTCAGCGCGAACGATTCGGGCAGGAGGTCGTCAAGCGACTCTCCGTTCGAGATCCGTTCCCTGAGCGAGTTCGCTTCCTCGATCAGCTCGTGATCCTCGAGCTCCTTCATTTCGGGCTCGATCCGGTTGATCGAGTCGACCCGCTTTTCGTATGCCTTGAACTTGCGCCCCTCCCCCATCCGGAGCGCGCGATCGATTAGCTGAATGGCCATGTGGTCTAGGTTAGCCGTTGACGATCCCGGCCGACTGAAGGGACCGGCCGAATTTCGGTGATGAGGTGCAAATGACGCGCTATATGAACGCGAATTGCACCCCGAAGCCTCAAGCAAGACGAAGGGGCCGGATTTCGGCCCCTCCGCACTGACTGGTATTCCCGACCCTCTCGGGCCGTCACCTTTCCCTGGCCCGCGCGGGCCAGACTGGGCTTACAGGCCCGGTTGGGCGCCTCCGGTCTCACGACCCTGGAGGCGATTTACAAGCTTGCGAGTCTCTCTCCTCTTCCTGCGTTTCTCCCGATGCCTTTTCACCTGCCTGCGCATGTCCTCTGCGAGTTCGTGGATGGTGTGAGTCATCTCGGGGCTCGCCTCGTGGGCGTGGAGAGTCACCCCCTTCACGTGAAGCGTTGCCTCAGCCACATACTTGTCCGAAACGGCCGGGTTCTGCTCCTCGGAGACGACAACTTCGATGCGGGCGAGCGACGAAACCTGTTCACCAAGTCGCTCGAACCGCTGGGTCACCTGCTCGCGCAATTCGTCAGTTACCTCGACGTTGCGACCACGAATCTCAATTCGCATGGGACCTCCT
>JAUPTY010000011.1 GCA_030917845.1 Actinomycetota bacterium
GATGCTGTCGATGGCGGCTCTGCTTGCGCTTCTCGATTCCTTTTGGGGTATCGGCTGGGGCCGCTGGCCGATTCTCCATCTTGCGCTGCTGGGAGGGGTCTCACAGCTGGTGATCGGGGCCGCCCAGTTTTTTGTGGCAGCCTTCCTTTCCACTGACCCGCCATCGCGCCCACTAATCGCCAGTCAGGCGGCGGCGTGGAACGCCGGAGTGCTGGCCGTGGTCGTCAGCCGTCCGCTCGGTCAGCCCGAACTGGCGGAAATCGGCACTGTGCTGATCCTCCTGGGACTCACGCTCTTCCTCGCCGGACTTACCGTAATGCGTCAGAAGTCGCTCCAGAGTTTCCACTGGGCCACCCGATGGTACGCCGCCTCCGCCGGGTTTCTGGTTCCCGGTGTACTGGTTGGGGGAGCAATGGTGTCGGGGACCGCCTGGACCCACGGATCGCTTCTGGGCGCACATCTCGTCCTGAACCTGCTCGGCTGGTTCGGGACGGCCATAGTCGGCACCCTTCATACCCTGCTTCCATCGCTGGCCGGGAGCAGACTGCGATTTCCGCGCTTTGAACCATTTACCTTTGGCTTCTGGCTGGGTGGCGTGGCGCTCCTCGCGCTTGGCATCGCATTTGATTCAGCTCCGGTTGCATGCTGCGGCTGGGCTGCCCTGCTGTCGGCTTCCTGTCTTCTGCTGGTCAATGTCGGTGGCACGTTGCGACTCTCGTCCGGACCCCGACGGCTTTCGCTGAGACTTCTGGCATCAGCTCAGCTGTTCCTCCCGCTTTCAATTCTGATCGCCTTGGCCAGTACCCTGGACACAGGGGTCGGCGGGCCGTTCACCGGCTGGGCAGGGGATGCATTGCCCACGCTGGTACTTCTTGGATGGATCGGACTAACCGTGGCCGGGTCATTGCTCCATCTCGTCGCGATGATGGCCCGCGTTCGTTCGAAGTTCGCGTTCAGCCTGCCGGATCCTCAACCGCGAAGAGACACTGTCCTTGCCTGTGTGGCGGTTGTGGGTGTGGTGTCGATGACCGTCTCCACGGAGATCGATTCCAATCTGATTGGGACCATCTCCCGTCTGATGGTCCTTGGAGTCTTGATGGTTGTGGTCTGGCAGCTGGCCCGGATGTTTGCGATCGCTCTCAGACTTCACCCGGTCAGAGGTTCGGCTATTGAGCAGATTCCGCCAGCGGGCCGCGTACCGTGATTTCACAACCGGCTCGGTCGGGATCCCGAACCAAAAATCCGGTCATCACCGACTCGGGATCAATCGCCTCAATCAAGCCGGCGGTAATCCCCCGGTGGAGGCCGCAAATCAGCGTCTGTCTGGTCCTCGCCGTTTCGCGGTAGGGGCAGTTGTTGAGGCAATATGTCGCGGTCTTGTCGTGGTTTCGGGATCTCGTCGGCTGGAAGCCCATTGCGGCAAGTGCGTTCCAGAATCTGGGCTCGGGGTCAAGCTCGTTGTCCTGACGGTTGGCGAGTCCTAGTCCGATACTCCGACCCAGTTCCTCGATCTCTTCGGGATTGGCGACACCGCGTTCTACGGCTTCGACGAGCCATCCACTCAATTCCGAGTAAGCAGTGGGCGGGTCCCCTCCAGGTGCGGCTTCGGGATCGATTGCCCAGACATCACGCGGCCGCCCGCGACCATGTCGTCTGGATTCCCGGGTGACGAGGCCGGCTTCACACATTCTTTCCAGGTGATTTCTAATTCCGTTGGGATGCATTTCAAGCAGCTTTGCCAGTTCATCGGTATCAGCCGGCCTCTTCAGATCGACCAGAATTGCGAAGAGCCGCGCCCGGGTCGGCTGCACGAGGACATCGCTGCTGTTTGCGGTCACATCCATCTCTCTAATTCTCCCAGAAGACCCCGTCCGTCCCGGACGCTGCTGTAAAGTTTTACATAGAAGTCATGTAAAAAAGTGAAAAGGTTCTCAATTTGACCTACGTGATCAACGAGCCCTGCATCGGAGAGAAGGATTCCTCCTGCGTCGAGGTCTGTCCGGTCGACTGCATTCACCCGACCCCGGACGAGAAGGAGTTCGATTCTCAGCCGCAGCTCTACATCGATCCCGACGAGTGCATTGACTGCGATGCCTGCGTCGAGGCCTGTCCCGTGGATGCGATTACGGCAGAAGACAGCGTGCCACCCGAATGGCAGAAGTACATTCAGATCAACGCTGAATATTTCAAGCGATGAAGCGCTCTCTCGCGCTGATCCCCCTCTCGCATGATCATCATCAGGCGCTTTTCGTAGCGAAGCTGCTGCGTGATGCGCCGGGGTCCGCTGACAGAGGCGAAAGTGCCCTGTCGGCTTTCCTGGAGTTCTGGAGCAGCGAGGGTGAGAACCACTTCCGGGTCGAGGAAGCGGTACTGGTCCCGGGAGCAGGGCTACCCGAACACGTTGCCGTGGAGGAACTCAACCGGATGCGGGACGAGCATGTACGGATCCGTGGTCTCGTGTATGCCCTCTCCGGTGACGCGGAGCCCGAAGAGTTGGCAGAACTGGGCCAGGTCCTCGCTGATCACGTCCGGTTCGAGGAACGGGAACTTTTTCCCCTGATCGAAGAGTCTCTGAACGCCGACCAGCTCGAGAATCTCGGAGCCCTGGTTGCGGCCGCCGAAAAATCCGCGCGAGGTTGACCGGTCCGGGTTCAGCCAGCCAGCAGGGCGTGGACTTCGGCGCGAGCCTGGGCCGTCTCGCGGAAGTGGATCCCGCGGAGACCGAGATTATTGGCGGCATCAACGTTGATCTGCATGTCGTCGATGAAGATGCACTGTTCAGGTTCGAGTTCGACCCTCTCCAGAGTCAGCTGGTAGATCCGGGGATCAGGTTTGCGGCAGCCAACGAAGGCTGAATCGATCACGGTCTCGAAGAGCTCGTCGACCGGAAGCATCGACCGCCATTTCGGTTCCCATTCCTTGACGTTGTTGGTCAGGAGCGCGGTGCGGATGCCGTCCCGCCGGACTTCGCGGATCAGGTCGAGCATGCCCACATTCGGGTCCAGTGCTTCAAAGAGCAGGTGTCCGAACTCCTCGATCACCGGGCGATGCCCGAGCAGCGGTTCCAGGGCGTCGGCCAGCTGAACCTGGAACTCGGCTTCTGTAATCCGGCCGCACTCGAGTTCGAAGAGCGGGTTCTTGCCGCCGCCCTCGGCGACGGACCGCATCGCCTCGCCGAAAGTCTTGGGCGGGATTCCGACCCGGTCCTGGACCGAGGCGAAGGCATCGATCAGCGGTGTGGTCAGCACACCGCCGAAATCAGAGATGACCATCTCTATCCGGCTCATGCGACCGCTACCGCCGCAGGTCGGGTCACTTCATAACGACCCAGTCCGAGATGGCCGTCCAGGGACCAGCGAAACAGGGCGGTATTCACCGTCGCCCCGCCGATCTTCGCCGTGCATCCCGTGACCACTGATCCGGCTCCGTGGAGCGCCGCGACATCATCGGATGCCGGCCAGAGTTCGAGCGTGGCCCGGCGCTGGCGTCCGGCAGAGTCGTACTCGGTTGAGAGCAGGACCTCGTCGAACGCGATGTAGCCACCCGGGTGGGTGATCGCGGCGACGGTCTCTTCATCGCCGTGATTGATGTCACCTCCCGGAGCGGCCGAGGTGACGCAGATCAGACCGCCATCGGAAAGGATGATCGTCGCATCGCGGGTAAGGCCGGTATCGGCTGGCGCTTCCTCGCCCCTGCGGTGGAGTACGCCGCGGCAATCAAGCTCGATCTCCTCGCCGCGATGAACGAGTTTTCCTTTGGTCTCCACCAGGCTGGCTTCGCGCCGGCCGGTCAATTCACCATCGAAGCTGATTGGCTCACCGGTCGAAGCGATCGAAACGGCCAGCTCGCCATGTTCGGTTTCGAGTTCGAGCGGAGCGCCGTCGACCAAGGGATCAAGCCCCCCGCCCGGAATTGGTGCGGCGGCGATCACATCTTCACCGAGCATGATCGCGCCATTCCCGCCAGCGGTCAGGCTGACGAAAAGGCCGCTCTCCGGATCAAGTATTTCGATCGACTTGGTCTTCACTGCTCTCTGTCCCCGAGCGTAGCTGGGGGAGAGGCTCACCGTCGGGCCGATCGGTCACATCCACCGCCTCGCCCTCGACGTCATAGTCGGGCCGACGCCCGGCCCGGTAACGGTTATACCCGGCAGTGCTCCAGGTCGCGGTCGTCGCGGCGACCTTGAATTTCGAAGCGAAAAGGGTCATCGCCGCAAGTCGGACCAGCCACCTGGTCGGCGGGAAGAGCAGGAACATGCCGAGCGCCGAAGTTATGAAGCCGGGGATGATCAGCAGCAAAGCGCCGGAAGTGATCATGACCCCATCGAAGGCCTCCTTGGCCGGAGGACGTCGCTCGTCCAGGGCCCCGCGAAACCTCCGCCAATGAGCCCCTCCCCGGTGTCGCAGGATCAGAATCCCGCTCACTGCGGAAGCGAAAAGCAGGAAGAGCATCCAGAAGAAGCCAATCAAGTCGGCGACCTGAACCATCACGAACAGCTCCGCGATCGGCCAGATGATTAGCAGGGCAAGAATGAAGACGAACATGGGCAGATAAAGGTTACGCGGTGCCGGAGACCGGCCCCGGCTACCATTGACCCATGGCTGAAGATCAGGCAACCATGCCGACCGAAGAAGAAGTGTTTGAAGCGCTGGAAGAAGTCATTGACCCGGAGCTGGGTCTCGACTTCGTTTCCCTGGGCCTCGTCTACGAGGTCGAGCTGGAGTCACCCGACGTCTACGTGACCTTCACCCTGACCACGCCGGCCTGCCCGATCGGCCCTCAGGTCTCCGAGCAGATGAAGGAATTCGTCGGCAACCTCGAGGGCGTTCGCGATGTTCACCCGAAGATGATCTTCGACCCGCCCTGGTCACCGGAAATGATGACCGACGACGCAAAGTTCGCGCTCGGCTTCTAGCTTTTCGGGCTGGTGGTCCTGGTGGTGCCGGTCTTGCCGGCGCCGTTAGTGGAAGCGGCCTTGCGGGTTGCCGGCTTCTTTCGGGAGCTCGCCTTGGGCTTGTCAGGGGCGATCGAAGCTTCGACTTCGTCGGCGGCGGCTGTCAGTTCAGCCAGCGATTCATTCATGCCGCGGCGGATCTGACCGATGTCCGGCATCGCGTCGAAGTCTCCGATCAGACCGATGTTGACCCGGCCGGCGTAGCTCATCACTCCGACCGCGAGACCGTGGTTCTTGGCGAGGAAGGCGACCGGGTAAGGCGTGGCGAGTTTTCGTCCGAGCACGTAGAGCGGAATCTGCGGTCCCGGGACATTGGTGACCAGCAGGTTGAAAAGCCGGGTCGAGAACGTGAGCCGCGCTGCCTGCGCGAGCAGGGTCGGGGGAGCGAAGTCATTTAGGCGGGCGATCACCTCTGCTCCGAGCGCCTGCTTGGACTGCTTGAGGCCGTCCATCGAGGCGCTGACGATCTCCAGCCGGGCGACCGGATCGGGTTCATAGACAGGCAGCGGAGCTCTCATGGTCGCCAGCTTGTTGCCGAGATGACCACGTTCGCTTTCTGCCCGGACCGAAACCGGCACCATCGCGCGGAGCTCGAGGCCGTCGGTCTCGACTCCCCGCTTGATCAGCCAGCGGCGCACCGAGCCGGCCGCGACGGCCAGGACCACATCATTGACGGTGGTCCCGAAGACATCCTTGATCCGCCTGAACTCGTCCAGTCCGGCGCTGGTCCAGGTGACCCGGCGATGGGGGCCGATCGGAACGTTCAGTGGCACTTCCGGAGCCGAGTCGGCAAATGCCCTCGCGACTTCTGCGAGGCCCTCGGCGCTTTCACCGACTCTGCCCATGACCGAAGACGGGTTGCGAAGCGCAGAAATCGCCTTCTCCCCGAGCCGGACCGGCTCACCGGCGAGCTCCTTTGCCCCCCGTTCGAGCAGGCTGATGTTTGAAGGCAGAGGCTTTGGCTTCCATTCCTCCTTGGGAACGATGGGCTCCGCATCGGGGGTCACATCGAAAATGACGGTGCCGATGTCAACCCCGGATATCCCGTCGATCATCGCGTGGTGGCTCTTGATGATGATCGCGAAGCGGTCGCCCTCGAGTTCTTCGACCAGGAACATCTCCCAGAGCGGCTTCGATCGGTCGAGCGCCTGGGAAAAGAGCCGTGAAGCCAGAATCTTCAATTCCCGCTCCCCGCCGGGTGAGGGCAGGGCGGTGTGGCGAAGGTGGTAATTCAGATTGAAATCCGGGTCATCTGCCCAGAGTGGCCGGCCTGTGTTGTACGGCGGGTAGACCAGCTTCTGGCGGTAACGGGGAACAAAGTCCAGGCGGGATCCGATGTGCGCCTTGAACTCGTCGTAGGACGGCGGATCTCCTTCGAAGATCATCACCGCACCGATATGCATGTGAGAACTTTCGCTCTCGTTGGTCAGAAACTGTGCGTCGATCGCTGTCAGGCGATCAATTTCATGGCTTGCGGGTTCCATAGCTCCCCATCGTGGACTGACAAAGACTCTACTCGGGTACCCTTGATCAATGCCTGAAACTCTGACAACCGGTATCGAGAAGGTCATTCTCGCGGCGCCCCGCGGTTATTGCGCCGGCGTGGACCGGGCCGTACAGACCGTCGAACGGGCCCTGGATGAACACGGTGCCCCGATTTATGTCCGCAAGGAGATCGTCCACAACAAGCATGTGGTCGAGCAGCTCGCCGCTCGTGGCGCGATCTTCGTCGAGGAAGAGACCGAAGTACCAGAAGGCGAGATCGTCGTCTTTTCCGCTCATGGCGTCGCACCGGCCGTCCACGAGCGGGCCGCCCAGCGCGAACTCCGCACTATCGACGCGACCTGCCCGCTGGTGACCAAGGTTCATGTCGAGGCCCGGAAGTTTGCGGCCGAGGGCTACACGATCATCATGGTTGGCCACGAAGGTCACGAAGAAGTTGAAGGCACCATGGGCGAGGCTCCGGATTCGATCGTCCTGGTCCAGACCGTCGATGAAGTCGACCTGCTCGAGATCGACGATCCCGACCACGTCGCGCTGATCACTCAGACCACACTTTCGGTCGACGAGACCGCCGAGATCATCTCCCGTTTGCGTGAGAGGTTCCCGGGAATCGTCACCGCCAAGGGTGAGGACATCTGTTACGCCACGACCAACCGTCAGATCGCGGTCAAGCAGCTGGCCCGCCAGTGTGACCTCGTTCTGGTCATCGGTTCGACCAATTCCTCCAATTCGAACCGGCTGGTCGAGGTCGCCCGTGAACACGGAGCGGAATCATTTCTGGTCGACAATCACACCCAGGTCCAGGAGGAGTGGCTGGACGGCGTCAAGATCGTCGGCATTACTTCCGGAGCCAGCGCCCCCGAGGAACTGGTCGAAGATCTGGTCCAGCTCTTTCGCGATCGCGGGGTGAGTGACATCTCGGAGCTCCGTACCGTCGACGAGTCGGTTCGCTTCATGCTTCCCAAGGAGATCCGCAAGGGTCTCCCCATGTTCCAGTCGTAGGCTGGAAACGGATTCCCTCGCAGTCAGCGGACTGCCGGGGCGAAGCTGACCGACCAGATCGCCGGGGAACCTTCCAGTTCGATTCCCACCCGGTGGGCGCCATGGCGCTCATGCTCGGCGAGGGCATAAAGGCCCGGACCGTCAATGTCGATCTCGGCGTGCGGTTCGCCGTCAAGGGTGATCCGAAGCCGTCCTGAACCTTCCGCGGTTGCGTAAGCGCCGCCGCCTTCGTACTCGACATCGAAGGCCTGACCGTCTTCGGTGGTCCAGGGCCGCCCCTCGAACGGAACCAGCTCCTGGCCGGGCGGAACCACCTCGACGCCCGGCGCGTCGGTCGCCCGGATCGGCTCCATCGGCGAAGGCATTTCCGGCAGGTTCTCGAAAGCCGCCCTGAGGGCTTCCTGGATCGCTTCCTCGGTCCCCGCGTAGTCGCCTTCACCGAAGTGAAACCAGCGAAGAATTCCGCCCCGTCCCCAGAGAAAGAGACTCGGCCAGCCTTCACAGCCATATCCCGTCCAGAGCAGGTTGCGGTCGTCGAGCAGCACCGGGAACTCGACTCCGAGGCGGCGCAGACCCTTTTCGGCCTCGTCGAGTCCGGCCCCGAAAGGGAAGCGGGGCGTCTGGACTCCGAGTACCCGCAGGCCGAGTGGTTCGTATCGCTCGTGCCACTCGATCAGGTAGGGGAGGGTCCGGACGCTGTTGAGCTGGCTGTAGTCGATGAAGTGGACCAGGACCGGCCCCTTTGCCGCCAACACCGGCATCTTGCCCGGGTCTTTGCCAACCCAGGTGGCCTTGCCCGGAAGCTCGGGAGCTGCAATGTCATCTCGGAGAGGGTGGATAGCCGGATCCTATGTTCCGGGGAGCGTTCAAGGCATCGCCGGCAAGGTCGCGCGGCCGGTATGATCTGGCTCCAGTCAGCCCCCTACGAGGAGAGACACTCGTGAACAACAAAGTTTGGGATCGCATCGAGCAGGCCCGGGCCGAGAACAACGTCCTGGAGCACCCCTTCTACCAGCGCTGGTCTGCCGGAGAGCTGACCCGTGAGGAACTCGCCGACTATTCCGGCCAGTACCGCTACGCCACCGAGGCAATCGCCAAGCTGAGCGCAGACATCGCCGCCCACGCGCCTGAATCCGAGCGCGCCGGCCTCGAGGCTCATGCCGCCGAGGAGCATCAGCACGTCGAGATGTGGGACGGATTCGTCGACGCAGTCGGAGGCACCGTTGGCGCCGAACCGAATCAGGAGACGCTGCAGTGCGTCGAAACCTGGACCAAAGCCGATGGTTTCGGCCGCCAGATCGCCCGCCTTTTCGCAATCGAATCCGGACAGCCCGAGATCTCGAAGACCAAGACTGAAGGTCTGGGCAAGTACTACGAGATCACCGACTCGCCGGGCAACCTCTACTTCACGGTTCACGAGGAGATGGATGTCCACCACGCCGAAGAGGGCCGCAAGCTGATCGAGCGGCACATGAACGGCTTCAGTGAGGACGAACTGGTTGAGGCTGCCGAAGAGGCTTTCAAGGCCAACTGGCTGCTGCTCGACGGTGTTGAGAAGGCACGCGCCTGAGTCTGACTCTCGCCCACGCCCTCGCAGCAGGGCAGGACATCCCGATACCGGCGTGGCTCTTCGCCTGGGGAGCCTCGATTGTCCTCGTAGTTTCTTTCTTCGCTCTCTCAGCGGGCTGGCGCCGGGCCCGCTACGAGAGTGACAGTTGGCATCAGGTGGCGCCCGGCTTCGGCCGGGCGATCACCAGCCTTCCGGTCCGGATCATCTCTGGTACCTTCGGGCTGTTCCTGCTCGGGCTGGCGATCTACTCCGGCTTTGAAGGAACAGAAGCCCCGGATCGCAACGTCACCCTGACCCTGCTGTTCGTCACCGCCTGGCTCGGATTTCCGTTGCTGGGCGTGCTCTTCGGCAACATCTTTCCGGCCTTCAATCCCTGGAATGCGATCGCCGCCCCAGTGGGATGGGCCTGGAGAAAGGTAGCCGGCAAAGCCCCGTCCCATCTGGCCTATCCGGAGAGGCTGGGCCGCTGGCCGGCGGTGATTGGCCTCTTTCTCTTCGTCTGGCTGGAACTCGTCTACGGTGAAGGCAGCGGTGTCGCGGTGGGCGTTTCCCCGGAGGCGGTCGCCCGGGCAACAGTCATTTACTCGGTCTACACCCTGGTCATGACTGCCCTTTTCGGTCGTGAGGCCTGGTTCCGAAACGGCGAGACCTTCTCGGTCTACTTCGGCATGTTCGGTTCGCTTGGCAAGCTGGAGGTCAGGGGCCGCGAACTTGGCGTCCGGCCTTTTCTCTCGGGCTCGACCAGATGGGTTGCCGGGATTTCGGGTTCGGTCGCACTGATCATCACTTCGATCGGTACCACCACCTTCGACGGCGCTTCGGAAGGCGTCTTCGAGGACGGGATCGGCTGGGTGATCGATCGCTTTGGCGATGTCGGCTTCAGCGCCACCGCCGCGGCCAGGACTTCAAGCACAATCTTCATGCTGGCCAGCATCGGGATCGTCGCCCTCGTGTACCTCGCTGGCGTGAGGGGAATGAGCACCGTCCCCGGGGCGCCCGATCGCAAGACCTTGTGGCGCATCTTCGCCCATGCCCTGATTCCGATTGCCTTCGCCTACCTGCTTGCCCATTACTTCAGCCTCTTCTTCTTTCAGGAGCAGGCCCAGTTCACTTACCTGCTCTCCGACCCCCTGGGCACCGGAACAACCGATCTCTTCGGCACTGCCTCCTACGGGGTCAACTACAGCGCGATTTCCAATGAACTGGTCTGGTACGTCCAGGTCGGGGCGCTGGTCGCGGGTCATGTCGCCGGACTCGTACTCGCCCATGACCGGGCAGTTGCGGTCTGGAAGGACTACCGCGCTGCCGCCCGCTCCCAGTACTGGATGCTCGCGGTAATGGTCGCCTTCACCTGCTTCGGCCTGTTCCTGCTTTCGGTCAGCAACGCCTGAGTCGGGCGGCGCCAGGAGCCACCAGAACGGCGCTGGCCTTCGTCGGCGGCCGGAGCCGGACGCCACACAGGACGACGATCAACAAACTGACTTGTGACGATGTCCGTCCATGAGGGAATGCCTTCCGATTTCCGGGCAAACTACGGATTGACATTGGGGCTGGTTAGGTTAGGCTAATTCTCACATTCACTCTGTGAATATTCCTCGTGGAGTATTTGCCGACAGGAAGGCCGATATGAACACCTCGACTCCGGCCAGTTGCCCCGTCCACCCGGGTGGAGGAGCGGCATTGCCCGAAGATTCCCCTCCGCACCTTGAGCTTGGCCTTGCCCCGACGCAGGTTCCGATCGGGGATGCAGATATTGCGGAGGAGATTGCGCTCGCACTGTCCACGAGAACGCCCCACGACGACGCGGCGAAGAGAGGCATTCTCGTGGTCAGTCACGGTTCCCACTCTTCGGCCTGGCGCAGGCTTCTGCTGGAAGTACACAACGAAGCGAGCGATGAGCTTCTCTCGATTCCCGGAGTCGGGGAAGTCAGATCTGCGTTCATGGAGTACACCGAGCCCTCGATCGCGACCCAGCTCCGGGCTTTTGACCAGGCCGGCTTCGACTCGGTGATCGTGATTCCACTGCTCTTGACGATCAGTGACCACAGCTATGACGACATCCCGGCGATCTGCGGGCGCTCTGATGACCAGGAGAAGATCGCTGAGCTTAAGGCCGAGAAGATCGAGATATACCAAGCACAAGCTGAAATTGATTTTGCGCCCCTGATGGACTTCTCCGGGCTCGTGCAGAGGAGCGTGGTCCGGCGGATCAGGGCGATCACGGGCCGGCGTGACGAAGACGGAAGTGATCAGCGCTTCGGAGCATTGCTGGTTGGCTATGGCAGCGGCGAGTTCGAAGACGAGTGGAACCGGTTTTTCGCCGAAGTCCGCAGTGCCATCGGCCACGAGCTCGGGATTACCCACACCGCCCACGCCTGGTGTGGGCACCTGGTCAGTTACAGTCGAGAACCAATCTCGAAGGCAATCGAGTCACTGCTTCAGCGGGTCGACAGGGTTGTGGTTGTCCCGGTGTTCGTCGCCTATGACCCGATGTTCCAGGACAAGATCATCGGTCGGGCAGTTGAACGTTGCGGAGCATCGGAACGTGTGCTCTATAGACCAGACGCGATCCTGCCTGATCCGGAAGTGAGCCGCTGGGTAATTGACATCTCACGCCAGATGGCGGCGAGCGGGGCGGTCGTCTCGAAATGAGACGAAGAGGGAACCGCTGCAAAAAGCCGCGGAGAGGCCTCAGGCGGAGGTCTGGCAACTGCCCTGGCCGGACGTTTTTCAGGCGCTTCAGGTGAGAATGCCGAGCAGGACGCGGGCGGCGGCGCTGGCAATCCTTTCGGGATGCTTCCTGCCGTAGAGCTGGGTTTGCTGGTTCACTCCGGCCGCGAGCGATTCGATTGCCGTAATCGTGTCGGCTGGAGCGAGTGGGGGAGAGATCTGACCGGACTCGATTGCCTCATACAGATCGGACCGGAGAACGGTCGTCCAGCGGCCCCAGGTTTCGGCGATCGCATCGCGGACCGGTCCGGGCCGACCATCAAATTCGGTCGAGATCGAGGTCATCAGACAGCCGCCGCGGAAGGGACTCGAGGCCGAGTAGGCGTACCAGGTGTCGAGGCATCCAAGCAGTCGTTCCCGGCCCGGTTCGAGATCGGCATTCGGCCCCCAGACCTTCTCGCTGAAGTCCTTCGCTCCGTATTCGACTACTTCGATCTGTAGGTCCTGCTTACTACCGAAATGCCCGGCCACACCGGCCTTGCTCATACCGAGACTGGCGGCGAGAGACCCGATCGAAATTCCTTCCAGACCGATCTCGGAGGCGCCTTCGGCAGCCTCCCGCACGATCGCGTCATGGGTTGAAGCTGCTTCGGCTTGTGACCGGCGGGGACTCACAGACTGACTATAGATCCAGGCTCTCGCCCTCGGCCATGATGATCAGATCGAGACCCTCCTCCTCGGCGGCCGAGGCTGTGAGGCGTCGGGGAATGTCATCGGTCTGCTCGTACATGGGCGGCTCGTGGATTCCGTCGTAGTGGATCGGGATCAGCCTCCGGGCTCCGAGGATCCGGGCTGCGGCAACCGCTTGTTCGGGGCTGAGGGAGGCTTCGAGTCCGCTTGCGGGCTGGCGGTGGGGAAACGAGGTGAGCGCTCCGTTGACGGGGAGGAAGGCCGCGTCGAACGAGCCAAGACGCATCTGGATCAGCCACCAGGATCCGTGGAAGAGGGTGTCACCGGCGTGGATGATCCGCTTGCCGCCAGCTTCGATCACCCAGGAGATCTGGGGGTCACCGAAGCCGTCGACCGCGGGGACCGCCGTAGCGACGAAGGGTCCCGTCTCGACCGTCTCCCAAGGGTTCATCAGGACCTGATCGACACCGGCTTCCTCGAGCTCCATCTCTGCCGCCATGACCCCGCCGGTTTCCAGCGGTTCGCCTTCCATCACCTGGGGGCGGTGGAGGGAGGCCCCGTCTGCGAGCGCTGCCTTGACCGCGGACGCGTCTGTGTGATCGGTGTGGAGGTGGGTCACGAAAGCCCCCAGGGATTGACCAGCAGCCGAAGGCTCGAGCAGGGGGGTGCGCGGCGGGCCGATGTAAGGCTCGATCGACTTCCAGCCGAGGATGTGATCGATCACCACCGTCGAGCCCCCGGACTCGATTTCGATTCCTGCCCACCCAAGTCTTCTTACCCGCATCGCTTTCCCTCTGTCGTTCTGCAGATCTACTAGCCGTATTTATAACATACGATCGTTCGTATGAGGTTAAGATCTGCGGAAATACCCGGATGAGAGGACTTTCCGGACGCGTATGCTCCGTTCATGAGAACGGAGACCAGCCCTGCAGAGATTTCCGTAGCCCTGCTGACGGTCTCCGATCGCTCCCATCGAGGGGAGCGGGAGGATCTGTCGGGTCCGGCTGCGGTGAAAGCGCTCACGGGGGCTGGCTTTGACGTGAAGGGAAGCATTGTGATTCCCGACGGGCGAAACAGCGTTGAAGGTGCCATCTGGGAGGCGATCCAGCAGGGCGCTGACGTGATTCTGACCCTTGGAGGAACGGGTGTCGGTCCGCGGGACGAATCACCGGAAGGGACCAGGCAACTGCTCCAACTGGAGCTGCCGGGAATTGCCGAGGGACTCCGTGCGGCCGGTGCCGAGAAGCTGCCGACTGCCGTACTCTCCCGGGGGCTGGCGGGGATCAGCAAGCCATCTCCAGCGGGACAGCGGTCAATCGTTGTCAATTTGCCCGGATCCGCCGGCGGCGCCCGTGACGGCATCGAGTATCTGGCTCCGATACTGCCCCACCTGATCGATCAACTGCGGGGCGGGGACCATTGATGGCCGGTGATCAAACCCGGACCGCCGAGAGAGGTCAGGTCGCCCTGGCCAGGATCGCTGGAGAGCAACTGGGCCTTGATGCCCACCTCGCAGCGGTGTCAGGGCCCGGCTATGGAGCGGTTGTCAGCTTCATCGGCCAGATCCGCGATCACGATCCGGAAGCTTCGGGTCCCGTCGAGCGGATTGAATACTCGGCCCACCCGGATGCTGGGGCAATTCTTGAAAAGGTCGCATCGGAGGCCGCGCGGCCAGGCACCTGCCTCGCTGTGAGTCACCGGATCGGGACCGTGGAGGTAGGCCAACCGGCCCTCATCGCCTGCGTGTCTTCGGCGCATCGGAAGCTCGCCTACGAGGTCAGTCGTGACCTGATCGAGCGGATCAAACGGGAAGTTCCTATCTGGAAGCAGCAGTTCGAATCAGGCGGGAACCACAACTGGCAGGGCCTGCCATGAACGGGCAAACGGGAACCGGCCTGATCGACGGTTTCGGCCGTGTTCACCGGGACCTCAGGATCTCCCTGACCGACAAGTGCTCGCTCCGCTGCACCTACTGCATGCCGGAGTCGGGAGTGCCCTGGCTCGCGAAGCAGTCGCTGCTCTCGCCGGCGGAGATCGAACGGGTAGTCAGGGTCGCCGCGGCCGAGGGCATCGAGACCGTCCGCCTTACCGGTGGTGAACCATTGATCAGTCCGAACCTGATCGAGATCGTCCGTCGGATCACTGCCATCGAGGGGAAATCAGGACCGATCGAAGTTTCGATGACCACAAACGGGATCCGCCTGCCGGAGTTCCTGCCCGGTCTCGAAGAAGCCGGACTGACCCGTCTCAACATCAGCATCGACACGCTCGATCCCGATCGCTTTCGTGAGCTGACCAGGAGGGATCGCCTGATCGACGTGCTGGCCGGGATCGAAGCGGCTCGCCGATCAGCCCTGAGACCACTGAAGCTGAACGCGGTGGTGATGAGGGGCGTCAATGACGACGAGGTAGTGGACCTGGTCGAATTCGCGATCAAGCATGACGCCCAGATGAGGTTCATCGAACACATGCCGCTTGACATCGGCCACACCTGGGACCGCGGAGAGATGGTTCCCCGCGAGGAGATCCTGGCTTCGCTCCGTCAAAGCTTCAACCTCGAGCCGGTACCGGGTCGTGGTGGCGCTCCGGCTGAGCTCTTTTCGATCGACGGTGGGCCCGCCACCGTTGGCGTGATCGCTTCCGTGTCCGCACCCTTTTGCGCCAACTGCGACCGCTTGAGACTGACCGCGGATGGTCAGCTTCGTAACTGTCTCTTCGCGCGGGATGAGCTTGATCTCCTTTCAGCGCTGCGAAATGGAGCCTCGGACCAGGCGGTCCGGGACATCTTTCTGGCCGGTGTCTCCGGCAAGCGCGCCGGCCACGGAATTGACGATCCCGGCTTCATTCAGCCGGACCGCGGGATGAACGCGATCGGCGGCTGAGCTTCAGCCGCCGGCAAAGGGGGGCAGAACGTCGACTCTTGACTCGTCCGGCAGTGGCGTGTCCAGGGAGGTGCAATGCTCGCCACCCACGAAGAACGAGCACTGCTCGAGGATCTCTCCGCAGCGCGGGTCCCTGCCCTCGGCCAGTTTCTCTATCAGTCCACCAAGGGTCCCGGGATCATCGATCATGGTTTCGGCCGAACCAAAGGCATCCGCTGCTCCGGCAAAGAGCCTGACCGGGACGCGGTTCACGGGCTGTCTTGTTCTTCCGCGAGGCGGGTCAACTGCTCGTGGTAGTCCCTGAACCCGGTTTCAAACTCTTCGGGTGACTTTCGGCCGAGGGCTAGCCCTAGAGCAAAGGTGGTGAGCGGGGCAGCCGGTCGAGCGACGTCATGGGCCACGTCGCGGGTCAGGTCAAGCACCGCACTGATGTCGATGTCTTCTTCGAAACCAAGCAGGTCTGAAACTTTTGCCATCCAGTCCTCGAGCGCTTCCGGCGGCAGGTGTCCGGGTTGTTTCTGACTCATGTGTCCTCGTTTCCTCGTTCAATTGCTTCGAGTTCTTCCGGGGTGTCAATGTCTCGCGACAATCCTTCCGGATCCTGCACCTCTCGGAGTTTCATGTCATCCAGCAGGATCTTCAGGGAAGCTCCTTCGGGATCGCCGAGCCGGGCGAGGGCTGCCTCGACGGATGAACGAAGGTAGTACCCGGACAGCCACTGGACTCGCCCTTCGTGAATGGCGACAAGACCATCGAATTCCGGGCCGATGTGGTGGAAAGACTCAGCCAGCAGATGGCAGAGCAGGCGGGCATGGGGAAGATCGCAGGCCAGCAGCATGATCCACTCCGCGTCAACCTCTGGCAGGGCCGCGGCGAGCCCCGCGACCGGACCGCCGAAAGGGGGATCTTCCCGCACGACTGTCGCAGAGTCGCATGGAACGTCACCGACCACGATCGCCCGCTCGCAGCCGGAAGCCAGTGCACCACCGACGACGATGTCGACCAGACGCTCGCCACCGATCCTGATCTCACCCTTTTCCCGGCTCCCGAGCCGCGAGCCGCGCCCTCCGGCCAGCACTACCGCGGTGGTCGATTCCCGGATCAGTTCTGCCTCCGCCAGGTGCCGGACTTCCCGCCAGTCTTCTCCTCGATCCGGACCGCCTCGATCTGCAGGGCCTTGTCGATGCCCTTGAACATGTCAACCAGCGCCAGAGCCGCAACCGAAACGGCGGTGAGAGCCTCCATCTCGACTCCTGTCCGGTCGGCGGTCCGGACCGTGGCAGTGATTGACACACCCTCCAGACCCGGCTCCAGGTCAACCGACGCGCCGTGAACTCCGATCACATGGGCCAGCGGGAGCAGCTCGGCGCATTTCTTGGCACCCTGGATGCCGGCGATGCGGGCCACCGCGAGGGCATCGCCTTTGGGCACGCTTTCGTCACGCAGCGCTTCGATCACTACAGGCGGACAGCGGACAAAGCCGGACGCCGTCGCCGAACGAACCGTTGGCTGCTTCTCCGTCACATCGACCATGCGGGCCTGGCCGGAATCATCAAGGTGGGTGAAGGTCAAGAAGAGCTCCTCTGCTGGTGGTTGAACTGTTCGGGATCGCGCAGACGAACGGACTGGACCTCGTCCCCCGCGCGGATCTCTTCGGTTTCGGCGGGCACCCGGGCATAACCATCCGCCTGGGCGAGGCTGGCAATCAGGTGAGAACCTGAGCCACCACTCGCGGCGGGTCTTACTTCCCTCGACCAGCCATCGACGATCCGCACCGGAATGATCTGCGTTCGTCCTTTCGGGGTCTTCCAGTCTTCTGTGGCCACCGACCAGACCCATTCCGGGGTCAGGGAGCTGAAACCCTGCAGCTTCCGCAAAGCGGGCCGGACAAACATCTGGAACGAGACCCAGGCACTTACCGGATTGCCGGGCAGTCCGAACAGAAGAGGTCCATCATTCCCGAGTGAACCGAAGGCCTGCGGCTTGCCAGGCTGCATCGCCACCCGGTCGAAGCGGACCATGTCCCCGCCTTCAAAGAGGGACTTGACAGGGTCGAAGGCGCCGACACTGACCCCGCCGGTGATCACGATCATGTCGCTATCCGTGCGCGCCCGCTCGAGCGCTTCGGCGAGCTCGCCGGGACCGTCTCCCGCGCGGTCGGTGGTTACCCTGGCCCCGGCATCCTCGCCGAGGAATGAAACGAGTAGCCCGTTGGAATCGTGAATCTGGCCCCGTTCAAGCGGTGACCCGGGATCGACCAACTCGTCGCCCGTGCTGATCACGGTAACTCTCGGTCTCAGGAACACGGTGACTCCCCGTACACCGGCCGATGCGATAGCGGCAAGCACCTCCGGGGTCAGCTTCGTGCCGGCGTCAGCGACGAGTTCACCCACGGCGCGGTCCTGGCCCGCCACCCGGATGTGCTGCCCGCGTTCGCGCGAAGAGGCAATCTTCACCTCCTCCTTGCCGCCGTCGGTGAGTTCCTGGGGGACCACAGTGTCAGCGCTGGCCGGAACCGGTGCTCCGGTCATGATCCGGACAGCTTCCATCGGACCGAGCTCGGGTTCGGCAGCGGAGCCGGCCGGGATGTCGGCCACCACCCTGAGGTTCACCGGAGAGTCCTCACTCGCACCAGAGACATCATCGAAACGAACTGCGTATCCGTCCATGGCTGAGTTCGTCCACGGTGGGACCGCGGTTGCGGCGAGGACCGGCTCAGCAAGGCAGCTTTCCCTCGCAGCGTTCAGGTCCACGGTTTCAATTCCAAGCTGGCCCGTCCGGGCCAGAACTCGCTCCAGATGCTCCCCGACAGTAATCACCTGACCCATGCTAGTGGGGGTGGGCGAGCACTATGATCCGTCCGTGGGTCGAGTCGTTTCAGAGCGGATGGTCACCCGGTTCAGGTCCGGGTCCAGACCCAGCCGCCGTCGCGACTCCCTGGCCGGGGAGGAGCCGCTTGAGATCAGGGTCGACGGGGCTCCGCTGGCGGTAACGATGCGCACCCCCGGCAACGACTATGAACTGGCCGCTGGTTTTCTTGCCTCCGAAGGTGTGATCACCAAGGCTCCACACTTCGGCGGTGCCGAGTACTGCCGCGGCCCAAAGGCAGAGGGCCAGAACGCCTACAACGTTCTCAACGTGCTGCTCGGTCCCGGGGCGGAGCCACCCTCCACTGACCTGGCCCGGAACTTTTACACGACAAGTTCCTGCGGCATCTGCGGGAAGGCCAGTATCGAAGCAATCGAAGCGAGTTCGACCTTCGACCTTGCTGCTGATTCGGTGGAAATCAGTCTTGAGCGCTTGCTGGAGATGCCGGACCGTCTGAGGCAGAATCAGAAGGTCTTCGCGCAGACCGGCGGGCTCCATGCGGCGGCGATATTCGACCCTTCAAACGGGGACATGATCGCCTTCCGTGAAGACGTTGGGCGCCACAACGCGGTTGACAAGGTGATCGGCTGGGCGCTGATGGAAGGCAGGCTGCCGCTGACCGGATGCGTGCTCCAGGTCTCAGGACGAGCCAGTTTCGAGCTGATCCAGAAGGCGAAGATGGCTGGCATTCCGATCTTCTCGGCCGTATCCGCTCCCTCGTCGCTGGCGGTGGAACTTGCAACCGCTTCGGAGATGACTCTGGCGGGCTTTGTCCGAGGCGATTCATTGGTCGCCTATTCGCGCCCGGAGAGGATTAAGGCCGGGGTCCGGGAAGCAGTGATTTGAGCCCGCGTCCTCCCAAGGACGACTTTTCCGACGCCGATCTGAAGGTCGGACCTCCCAAGCAGGCGGCAGCAGGCATCTCTTCGATCGGTCACGCGATGGGCCCTGCCTTCAGGAACATCGGACCCAGAAAGACTTTCCGCGCCACTTTCTCGATGAACCACAAGCGCGGCTTCGACTGCCCGAGCTGCGCCTGGATCAGTGAAGACAAACCACCGGCGATCGACCTTTGCGAGAACGGGATGAAGTCACTGACCTCTGAGGTGACCCCGCTGATTATCCCTTCCGGCTTCTGGCCGGAGTACTCCCTGGACAGCATGCTCGACAAGTCCGAGTTCTGGCTTGGCCGACAGGGAAGGATCACCGAACCGGTCTACCGGCCGAAGGGTTCCGACCATTACGAAGTGGTCACCTGGGACCGCGCCCTCGGACTGGTCGCGGACCGGTTGCGCTCACTCGATTCACCCGACAGGGCGGTCTTCTACACCTCCGGCCGGATCATGAACGAGCCCGCGTTTCTCTACCAGCTCTTCGCCAGGGAGTTCGGCACCAACAACCTGCCGGACTGTTCGAACATGTGCCATGAGGCGACCGGAACCGGCATGAGGTGGTCGATCGGGGTCGGCAAGTCAACGGTCAGCTACTCCGATTTCGACCAGGCCGACCTGATCCTCGTGATGGGCCAGAACCCCGGCACCAACCACCCCCGGATGCTGAACGCGCTGGAGGGGGCCAAGCAGCACGGAGCGGAGATCGTGGGAATCAATCCGCTCCCGGAGGCAGCCCTGATCCGGTACCGGAACCCGCAGAAGCCAAGGGGGCTGGTGGGGAAGGGAACGAAGATCTCGGACCAGTTCGTCCACATCCGGGTCGGCGGTGACCAGCACCTGATGCGAGCCATCGCCAAGCGCGTCTTCCAGGCCGAAGCGGCCGCACCCGGAACCGTGATCGACCATGAATTCATCGACCGCTACTGCGAGGGATTCGAGGCCTACCGGGAGGCCGCTCTGGCGCTTGATGACGATGAGGTTCTGGCCACCACCGGCCTGGGCGCCGACGAGATCGACGAACTCGCCGACCGCTACATCCGCTCGGACGCGACGATCATCACCTGGGCACTCGGCCTGACCCAGCAGCAGACCGCGGTCGCCACGATCACCGAGATCATGAACCTGCTCTTCCTCAAGGGAAACATCGGCCGGCCCGGTGCAGGTGCCTCACCGATTCGCGGTCACAGCAACGTGCAGGGCGACCGCACGATGGGGATCTGGGAGCAGATGGGGGACTGGTTCCTCGATTCCCTGCGAGATGAGTTCGGCTTCGAGCCGCCCCGAGAGCATGGGTTCGACACGGTCAAGGCGATCGACGCTATGGAGCGGGGAGAGGTCGATTTCTTCATGAGCATGGCCGGCAACTTCGTCGCCGCGGTCTCGGACTCGACCAGGGCCGAGCAGGGCATGACCCGGACCGGCATGACGGTGCACGTATCGACCAAGCTCAATCGTTCCCACGTGGCCTGTGGCGAGGAGTCATTGATCCTGCCGGTGCTGGGCCGATCGGAGCGGGATGTTCAGGCCTCCGGAGACCAGGTCGTGACGGCCGAGGATTCGGTCTGCCGGATCACTGCCAGCAAGGGCAACATGGAGCCGGTCGCGGAGAATCTCCTCTCCGATGTTTCGGTGGTAACGCGCCTCGCCCGTCTGACCATGCCCGATTCGAATATCGACTGGGAGGGGTTCGAGTCCGACTACGACCGGATCCGCGACCCGATCAGCCGGGTCATCCCCGGATTCGAGGACTTCAATCGCAAACTTGACGAGGACGGGACCTTCATCCTGCCCCACGGGCCTCGCGACAGCCGGACCTTTCCGACCGTTTCGGGCAAAGCGAGGTTCGCGGCAGACGGTGCTCCGGTCCTGGAGGTCCCGCCGGGCCGGTTGATTCTCAACACGGTCCGGGCGCATGATCAGCACAACACCGCGATCCTCGGGCTGAACGATCGCTACCGCGGGATCAGGAAGGGCCGCTTCGTCGTATTCGTCAGTCCGGAGGATCTCGAGGCACTCGGCCTGAGCGACGGCCAGACCGTTGACGTCTTCAGCGAACGACCGGGGGAGGACGACCGGGTGCTGAGGGGCTACCGGGCGGTCGACTATCCGACCAAGCGGGGTTGCGCCGCGATGTATTTTCCCGAGGCCAACGAGCTGGTTCATCGTTCAGCAGTCGCCGAGGTCTGCAACACACCGGCCTACAAGGACGTGATCATCCGGCTCGAGCCGGGGGCGAACCGGGTGGCTGGCGGCAGGCCAACCGCGATCTAGTTCGATTAACCACCGTTTCAACCGCAGATACGGGTAGATGATCTACAGATGGCCGTATCTGCGGGAGTGGTAAGTTGGTTAGATGGCCGGAACCGAATTCAAAGTTGCCGAAGCGGCTGCGCTGCTCGGCGTCAGTGATGACACCGTCCGCCGCTGGGCCGCCGATGGCCGCCTGACCCTCCGGGAGGGAGAGGGCGGACTCAAGGTAATCGACGGCCGGGAACTGGCCCGGGTCGCGTCCGAATCTATGGTCGAGGCGGACGGATCGGAATCGTTCTCTGTCAGGAACCGGATGCGAGGCATCGTTACCGCGGTCAAGGCCGACGGGGTGATGGCCCAGGTTGACATCCAGGCCGGCCCTTTCCGGCTGGTTTCCCTGATCAGCTCCGAGGCGGTCGAAGACCTCGGAATCGAAGTCGGCAAAGCGGTGGTGGCCACCGCCAAGGCGACAAATGTCAGCGTCGAGATTGCTACCTAGGACTTTCCGCTGGAGGCACTTCACCGCCATCGGGGCGTTGTTGCTCTCGTTCGGGATTGCGGCCTGCGGCGATTCGGGCAAGGAAGGAAGCGACCGCAAGCTGACCGTTTTCGCCGCCGCTTCACTCACCGAGGCCTTCACCGAACTCGGCCGCCAGTACGAAGGCGAAAACGAAGGGACCGAGGTCGAATTCAGTTTCGCGGCAAGTTCCGAGCTCGCGGCCCAGATCGATCAGGGCGCACCAGCTGACCTCTTCGCCTCTGCCGACCAGCCGAACATGGAAAAGGTCGTCGACTCGGGGATGGCCGACGGAGCACCGGTTACTTTCGCCGGAAACCTCCTCGAAATAGCCGTCCCCAAGGGCAATCCGGGGAACGTCCAGAGCCTCGGCGATCTTGAAGGTGAAGGTCTCATCGTCGCGGTCTGTGATTTCGAGGTTCCCTGCGGCAATGCCGCCAGGGAGGTGCTCGGGAAGGCCGGGGTCGAGGCGTCCGTAGACAGCTACGAACCCGACGTGAAGTCGGTTCTGACCAAGGTCGAACTTGACGAGGTCGACGCCGGACTGGTCTATCACTCGGACGTCATCGCCTCGGGAGACCGGATCGAGTCGATCCCGATTCCCGGGGAGTACGAGGTGATCAACAGATACCCGATCGTCGCGATCAAGGGCGCCGGAAACGAGCAGGGCGCGGAGGACTTCATCGAGCTGGTCCTGAGTAAACGCGGTCAGGCGGTTCTTGAGGAACGGGGTTTCCTCGCACCATGAGATCTCCAGGCAGCGCAGGAGCGGACCTGGCCCGTCAGACCCGGCCGCCGTTGATCCTCACCTGGCCGGCCATCGTGGCGGCGCTCTTTCTCTGCTTGCCCCTGCTTGCCATCGTCCTTCGCGTCCCCTGGGAATCGCTCGGCGAGATCCTCACCCGCGAAGCGACACTGGAGGCTCTCGGGCTGTCTCTGGTGACCGCCACGATCGCGACTTTCGTCTGCATCCTGATCGGCATTCCTCTCGCCTGGTGGATGGACTGGCTTGGCCGGTCTCCGCACACCTTTCGATACCGGGTGATCAGGTCCCTGGTTCTCGTTCCGCTCGTTCTGCCGCCCGTGGTGGGCGGTGTGGCACTGCTGATGCTGCTGGGCCGTCGCGGTGTGCTTGGCGGCCCCCTTCATGACCTCACCGGCATTTCGATTCCTTTCACCACAACGGCAGTCGTGATCGCCCAGTCCTTCGTCGCCCTTCCGTTCCTGGTCCTCGCAGTCGAGGGAGCGCTGCGTTCGATCGACCGGAACCTCGACGAAGTCGCCCTCGACCTCGGAGCGACTCCGGCCCAGGCCTTCCTGCTCGTCGTGCTGCCGATCGTTCGCCCGGCCGTGATCTCCGGCGCGGTGCTCAGCTTCGCCCGGGCGCTCGGTGAGTTCGGCGCGACGATCACCCTGGCAGGAAACCTCCCCGGGGTCACCCAGACCATGCCTACCGCCACCTACGTGACAATGCAGAGTGACCCGGATGCGGCCATCACCTTGGCCCTGATCCTCCTCCTGGTGGCGGTGGGAATCCTCTTTGCTCTCCGGGATCGCTGGACCCGCGGCGTCTTCTCCTGACCAGATCCTGTCTGCCAATGTGGTTTTCGGGGTTCTGACCCCATAGGGCTACACTCGAATCAAAGGAAAGAGGTCACATGACCGTCGAAGACATCGGGCCTCGCCCGAACGCATTCAACATCGAAGAAGCCACCCGGCAAAACGAGAACTACCGCACTGGAGTCTGGACCGGCAAGTACCTGCAGGTCACTCTGATGACCATCCCGGTAGGTGAGTCGATCGGTCTTGAAGTCCACCCGGAGACCGACCAGTTCATTCGTCTGGACGGTGGCCAGGGCAAGGCTGTGATGGGCCCGGCCGAGAATCAGCTCGACTTTGAGCAGGAAGTCTCGGACGGTTGGTCCATCCAGGTCCCCGCCGGACTCTGGCATGACGTGATCAACACTGGCGACGAACCCCTGCGGCTGTACACGATTTACGCTCCGGTGCACCACACCTCGGGCGTGGTGCACGAAACGGCCGAAGCCGCCGAGCGGGACGAAGAGGCTGGCAACGACGAGCCACCTGCCTGGACGGTCCAGCCGCCGAGCACTTCGTAGCCAACCGCCGGTATGCGGTGACAGCCCGTGGCGCCTTCGGATAGCCGGTCGTGATCGTGGGCCCGGGATGGTTCGGTTAACCGAAGGTCTTCCGGGGTAAGGGGTTGTTACGGTGCTCCAGTGAGCGAACTTGCGATTGAAACGAAGGGCCTCGTCAAGGTCTTCGGAGATAACCGGGCGGTCGACGGAGTCGACCTTCAGATAACGCCCGGAATGGTCTTCGGTCTGCTCGGTCCGAACGGAGCTGGCAAGACGACGACGATCCGGATGCTTGCCACCCTGCTCCGTCCGGACGGTGGCAGCGCGACCGTGCTCGGTCATGACGTCGTAACCGAGGCCGACAAGGTTCGCAGCCGGGTCAGCATGACCGGCCAGTACGCATCGGTCGATGAGGATCTGACCGGAACCGAGAACCTGGTCATGCTCGCAAGGCTGCTCGGCTTCGACAAGGCCGGCGCCAAAGCCCGCGCAGCCGAACTGCTTGATGCCTTCGGTCTGGGTGACGCTGCCGATCGCCAGATCAAGAACTACTCGGGCGGCATGCGCCGGCGGATCGACATCGCGGCCAGCATCGTCGTTGCCCCCGATCTGATCTTCCTCGACGAGCCGACCACCGGCCTCGATCCCCGCAGCCGCAACCAGGTCTGGAACGTGGTCCGCGCCCTGGTCGCCGACGGCACCACGGTGCTGCTCACCACCCAGTACCTCGACGAGGCCGACCAGCTGGCCGACCGGATCGCCGTGATCGACCACGGCAAGGTGATCGCCGAGGGAACCAGCTCGGAGCTCAAGGCCTCGGTCGGCGCCGGAGCACTCCACGTGAGGGTTTCAGGTCCCGAGCGGGCAGAGCGGGCCGAACAGATGCTCGTCGATTCCCTGGGCGGAGAAGTCATCCGCGAATCAGATGGCGTCTCGCTTTCGGCGAGGGCCGACGATCCGACCCGCGTCGCGGCGCTCCTGACCGAACTGAGCAATGCCGGGGTGGAAGTGACCGAGTTCTCGCTCGGGCAGCCCAGCCTCGACGAGGTCTTCCTCGCTCTGACCGGGCATCCGGTCGAGGAAGAGACCGAACGAGTTGATGAACGTGAAGAGGAGGCGGTCCGATGACCACGACGACCCTGGATACGACGGCCGAAGAAGCCGGGACACTCGATGACTCGAAGCTCCGGTCGGTCCTCGGCAACCGCGTCCGGCCCGACCGCCCCGGCGCGGTATCCGCCTCGCTGACCTTCGGTTGGAGGGCGATGCTGAAGATCAAGCACGTCCCCGAGCAGCTCTTCGACGTGACCATGTTCCCGATCATGTTCACGCTGCTGTTCACCTATCTCTTCGGTGGTGCCCTCGAGGGTTCGCCGACCGCCTACATCCAGATTCTCGCCCCGGGCATCCTGGTCCAGACGGTGATCTTCATCACGATGTACGCGGGCATGGGCCTGAACAACGACATCAAGAAGGGTGTCTTCGACCGGTTCCGTTCTCTGCCGATCTGGCGTCCTGCCCCGATGGTCGGCCTGCTGCTTGGTGACGCGGTCCGCTTCATCCTCGCTTCGCTGGTGGTGCTGACCCTGAGCCTGATCATCGGATTCCGCCCGGAGGGTGGAGTGATCGGCGTCGTTGCCGGAATCGGCTTGACCCTGGTATTCGCGTTCAGCATCTCCTGGATCTGGACCCTGCTTGGCCTGGTCATGCGGACCCCGGAAGCGGTTCTGAACACGGCGATGACGATTCTCTTCCCGGTGATCTTCGCCTCCAACATCTTCGTCAACCCGGACACCATGCCGGGCTGGCTGCAGACGGTCGTGGACCTCAACCCGATCACCCACCTGGTCTCCGCGGTCAGGGGCCTGATGGGCACCGGAGCCGAAACCTCCGACCTGATCTGGGTCTTCGCCTCCTCGGCAGCCCTGATCGCAATCTTCGCCCCCCTGACGATGCGCCGCTACTCCCGCCTCTAGGCAAGGGCTCCGCGAGATCGGGCTCAGCCGACCGAAAGAGCCGCGGCCCCGACCAGGACGATCGCGATCCCGGTCACCTGAGAGCGGGTCAGGCTCTCGCCCAGATGGAAGCGGGCGAGCAGGATCGTCACCACCGGGTACAGCGAACTGAGTACGGCAACGACACTGAGCAGTCCCTTGGTCGCAGCAACTGCGTAGAGGGAATCCGCCATCAGGATCAGCAGCCCGATCAGGGCGAGAGACCCCCAGTCCTTCGGCGTCAGATCTCCCTCGGGCCGGATCGCCAGGAAGGCGAAGGCGAAGAGTCCGACCGAGGTGATCCGGGCCGTAATCAGAGCCCACTGGACGCTGCCCTCGGCTGCCGCATCCATCGCGAGAAGAAAGCTGCCCAGTCCGAGTGCGGTGAGCAACCCGAAGAAGATGCTCACTCCCGGCCTGGAGAGCGCGTGGGGTTCGTTTTCCTTCTGGCTGCCGAGAGCGAGCATGCACACGCCTCCGACCGCCACGACTATTCCCAGGGCCTGGATCGCACCGGGCACCTCCCCGGTCAGGGCGGAAAACAGAACCGGAACCATCGGGGCGGTTGCCGCGACAGCAGCGACGATGCTCATCTTTCCGATGGCCAAGCCCTGGTAGAGCGCGGCGATCCCGATCGCCTCGCAGGCGCCGGCCAGCATCCCGTATGCGAAGTACTTCGCGTCCGGCATCTCGCCGACCGTGAACGCGAGGGTGGCCGAGATCGCGAACAGCGCGACGGCATGGGAGACCATCAGCACCGTGATCAACGGCAGAACCCGGCTCTTCAGGCCGCCGAGGTAGTCAGAGACTCCGTAGGAGAGGCTCGAGGCGAGTGCGAGCACCACCGCGAACATGCCGCTAGCGGTCCTTCTTCTTTCTCAGCCTCGCCTTGAAGAACGGGGCCATGCCGGCCGCAAAGACGAGTCCGGCGGCGGCTCCCGCTGCGAGCTGGCCGCGGCTGACCTCCGGGTCCTTGGCCAGCTTCCTGAGCCCGAGGATTCCGACCGGCAGTAGCGCCAGGGCACCGGTCGCGAGTCCGGGGTCGTACTTCCGGTTCTTGATCGCCCAGCCGACGTGAAGGCCGGCATTACCGATGTGGCTCACGTAGAGCATCGCCTGTGGCGCGGCCGCCGAGGCACCGGCCAGCGCGCTCAGGGAAAGCACCCAGCCGAATCCGACGTTGATGATCAGGCCGGCCCGCTGGTCAAGCGGAAACTCCGGTTCATCACTCTTCAGCACCACCTGATTGATCCACGGCAGAAATTCCCCTGGCCAGACCCACTCTTCGGTCTGGTGCGCGAGCAAAGCGGCCAGCGGCCTGAGCGCGGGGTTCTGGAGGGAAGCGGCAGCTACCGGTGCGAGAGCGGCGGCACCCACCAACGGCCAGCGTCCATGGGTGTCGATGTCGCCGACCTTCATCGAATCAGTCTCTCAAACACTTCCTGGAGCTGCCCCGGTTCGATCACCTGGTCGGCGTGCCCGAGTTCGTCGGCTTCGTGTGTGGTGACCAGTGCGATCACGTGGCAACCGGCGGCCTTTCCGGCCAGGATCCCGGCTGGCGCATCCTCGATCACCACGCACTCTTCCGGGCGGGCACCGATCAGCTTCGCGGCCAGCAGGTAAGGGTCAGGTGACGGTTTGCCGGCTTCGACGTCCTGGCCATTCACCAACACCCGGGGCCTTTCGAGGCCGAGGACCTCAAGGTTGCTCAGGGCTGTTTCCCGTCGGGCGGAGGTGGCAACGCCAACCCGGGCCGGATCGAGGGCGCGGTAAAGCTCACAGGTGGCTTCGATCGCATTCTCGATCGTTGCGCGCTCGGCGATCGACCGCTCAAGCCGGTCCGCTTCGGTTTCGGCATCGTCGCTGAAACCGAACTCGATCACGACTTCAATGGTCCGTCGCCCGTGAACGATCGAGAGAACCTCGTCCGGATCGAGATCGTTCTCCATCGCCCAGGCCGAGTAGCCCTCAACGACCGCGATCGAGGAATCGATCAGCACTCCGTCCATGTCAAACAGGACGGTGGTTACCGAGGGCGGCAGAACCACGGTCATCCCGCGGTCCGGGCTAGAGGATCTCTGCCAGGCGGGTTTCGAGCCGGTCGGCGATCTCGTCGCGGACCGGTCCTTCGCCGAGTCGCTCGACCAGTGACTGCAGGAATCCCTCAACCACCATGCCGCGAGCGGTTTCTTCGTTCAGACCCCGGCTTTCGAGGTAGAAGAGCTGCTCCTTGTCGACCTGGGCGATCGCCGCTGCGTGGGTGCAGGCGACGTCGTCGGCGAGAATCTCGAGTCCCGGAATCGCGTCCGCATGCGCATCGGTGGAGAGCAGCATGTTGCGGCATTCCTGGAAGGCATCGGTCTGCTGGGCACCTTCGTCGACCTTGATCATTCCCCGCCAGACGGCTGACGAGTGGTCGGCCAGAACGCC
>JAUPTY010000087.1 GCA_030917845.1 Actinomycetota bacterium
CGATCCCGATCACATGCCAGCCGGCCTCGACCAGCTTGATCACAGACTGGGAGCCGATCAATCCGCCGGAGCCGGTGACAACGGCCGTCTTCAAGAGGCCATCCAGGCCGAAGGGGAAGAGAGCATGCGAAGTAAACTAACAACATGGGATCAGACCCAACCGGCGCCTTCGGAGCTGTCCGGAGGCGGCCATGGGTCAGCCTTCTGGCACTGCTGACGGTTCTATCGGCCGCCCTGCTTCTTACCCTGCGGGCAAACATCGGCTTCTTCCTGGACGACTGGGGTCTGGTCATCTACCGGGAAGGCAGCCCCACCGACTGGCTGCTCCCGCACAACGAGCACATCGTGGTGATTCCGGCCGCGCTCTTCAAGCTGTCGCTGACTGTCTTCGGGATGACCGCCTTTCCGCTTCACCTGCTTGGCGTCGCCGCCTTCCTGATCAGCGTCTGGCTGCTCTTTTTCTGGCTCCGGCCACTGATCGGGGAGGCGGCTTCCGTACTCGGATGCTCGGTGCTGCTCTTTCTGGGCGCTGCCGCCGAGGACTTGATCTGGGCCTTCCAGATCGGATTCTTCGGTTCGGTGGCAGCCGGCCTGGCAGCCCTGCTGTTGCTGCGAAAGAAGTCCCTGAGAGGGGATGTGCTGGCCTGCCTGCTGCTGGTCATTTCGCTGCTGTTCACCACCCTTGCGATCCCGTTCGCAGTCGGTGCGGCCACCCATCTCCTGTTCCGTGACGGCCTTCGTCCCGACTGGAAGGCCTTCTTCCGGCGCTCCTGGGTTTTTCTGATCCCGGCCGCCCTCTACATCGTCTGGTGGGCCGGCTGGGGTCACCTTGCCCCGAACTCGCTCAGCCTCCACAACGCGATCCGGGTTCCGCTCTACGTGCTTTCAGCCCTTGGTTATGCGGGCGCTTCGCTGACCGGACCGTTTCCGCTGCGGGAAATCGTCCTCAACTTCATCTGGGCCCTGCCGGGTCTGCTGGTCGCGGGGGCGTTTGCTTTGCTGCTGCATCGTCGGCGGCAGGTTCCGGTCGCCTTTCTGGTCGCCGCGGCAATGGCCCTGACTTTCTGGGTGCTCTCCGGACTCAATTACATCCCTGGCCGGGAGTTCGCGTCCAGTCGGTACCAGTACCCCAGCGTGATCTTCCTGCTGATGCTCTTGGGCGGGGCTTTTGCCGGACTCCGGCCTGACCGTCGAATCCTCAAGTGGATGGCGACCATCGCGGTGCTGGCGATCGCCGTAAACGTCACCGCCCTCATCTACACCTTCAATGATCGCTACAAGGACTACGAGGAACGCGGCCTGATCAGCCTCACGGCATTTGATATCTCCAGTGAAACCGTCAGCCCGGAAGCCAGGGTCGGGATCAGCCTCGATGACGTGGCCCAGGTCGACGCCGAGGCTTATCTGACAGCGGTCGACAAATATGGATCGCCAGGCCTGAGCGAGGAAGAAATCGACAAGGCAAGCGAAGAGCACCGCGATCGCCTCGACCAGATCCTGGTCAGCACCCTGACGGTTCAGGTTCTACCCCGCGGCGAAGTTCGTCCCGATCGGGCTCGATGTAAAACCATCGCCGCAGACGAGGAGGTGACGGACTCGATCAAGGTCGAATCCAGCCTGCTCTTCATCGAATCCGAACAAAAGGTCGTGATTCGTCTGGGCCGTTTCGGGTCCGGAACAGACGCTGCTGCCTGGCAAGTCAGCCGCGGGAGACCGATCGGGTACTTGATCCCGGACGACAACTCCGACCGGCCGTGGCGCATCGGCTTCCAGGGGGACGGGAAAGTGACCGTCTGCCCGGGCGAATCCCCCTAGTGGCCCGACTTCCGGTAGTCGCCGCGGCTGAGGTGGTACTCGAGCCAGATGTAAAGGACGATGAACAGGTAACGGCTGCCCATCTCCCTCATCGCCAGCTTCGCCTCGCCCGCGGTGCGATTGGTCCAGGAAGTCGGCACTACCTTGAAGCTGTGACCCCGGGTCACAGCCTTCAGTGGCATCTCCACGGTCAGGTTGAAGTGCTTCGAAAGCAGCGGGCTGATCGTCTCGATCACTTCCCGCCGGTAGCCCTTGAAGGCATTGGTGGTGTCGTTGTAGCCGAGCCTGAAGAGCACGTTCACGAAAGCATTCGCCAGCCGGTTCAAGACAAGCTTCACCCGCGGGTAATCGGTCAGTACGGCACCCGGCATAAAGCGCGATCCAAAGGCACAGTCCCAGCCTTCGTCGAGGATGTGGTGGTACATGACCAGATCCTCCGGATCGTCGGAACAGTCAGCCATCATCACCACGACCGAATCACCGGTGAACTCTTCGAGTCCGGCCCGTACCGCCAGCCCGAAGCCACCCGAGTAGGGCGAAGGCCGGCAACGGATTCGCGGGTCGGATTCACCCGCCGCCTCAACCATCTGGCGGGTGCCGTCCTTGCTTCCGTCATCGATCACCAGCACTTCATGTTCGATCGACTCGCGGTCAAGCACCTCGGTAATCCCGCCGATCGTCTGCATGATCGAGCCGGCTTCATCCCGGGCCGGAATAACCACCGAAAGCTTCATCCAAGTACCTCGCCGACCCGGTCCCGGTCGGAGTCGATCCATTCGTGGATGTCGCTCAGCACGCATTCGGCGTCGCGCTTCGGGCGCCAGGAAGTGTGGTCGTAAAGGCGGGAGGTGTCGGAGATGTAGAGCGGAACGTCCCCGTCACGATCTTCCTGAACCGCACCGATTTCCAGTTCGTTGCCACTGAGCCGGGCGCAGATATCGGTTGCCTCGAGCAGGGAAAGGCTGACCTCGCGACCCCCACCGACGTTGAAAGTCTGCCCGGCCCAGTGGTCCGGGGAGGTGATCTGCTCTTCGATCAGGTCAACAAGGTCATCGACGTGGAGTAGATCCCGGACCTGTTTGCCGCTGCCACCGAAGCCGAAGTATGAGAGCGGCTTCCTGAACTCATGGGCGAGCATCCAGTGAGTGAAGACCCCCTGGTCGACCTTGCCCATCTGCCAGGCACCTGCGACCACGCCACAACGGTTGATCACGGTCCGCACACCAAACTGGGCTGCAAACTCCGCGCAGAGAAACTCGGCCGAAAGCTTGGTGGTTCCATAAAAGGTGCGAGCGCCGGTGAGCGGCATCTCCTCGGTCACCCCGGCGGCACTCCAGCCCGCGGCGGGTTGCTCCGCGGCCAGTTCGAACCGGGTCGGTGCCTCCTCGATCGCGGCCGCCCGCAGCCCGTCCATCGGATATACCCGGCTGGTTGAGATGAAGATGAAATGGCAGTCGCTGCGCCGGGCCAGCTCGAGGCAGTTGTAGGCACCGGTCAGGTTCGTTTCATAGATGTATGAGGTGTCACCGTCGGTCCCGGACATGACCGAAGGCTCGGCTGAACATTCGACCAGGACATCGATGTCATCGAAGCGGGCAAGGTCCTCCGGGTTGCGGACATCCCCTTTCACGAATTCGACCCCCGCTGCCTCCAGCCGGTCGAGATTCAGCTCCGACCCGCGCCGGTAAAGATTGTCAAGCGCGATCACGTGACTGTCCGGATGGGATCCAGCTAGCGAGATGGCGAGGCTGGACCCGACGAATCCCGCTCCTCCCGTGATCAGAATTTCCCCCACTGAACTCATGAATCCGTGAGCCTAAGGGACCGGGTGGAGACTGGGATACTTGCCTGAATGAAGGCAGCTGACTTGCTCCAGACCCTGATCCGCTTCAACACGGTGAATCCGCCCGGCAACGAGGGACCGGCGCTTGAGCATCTTCGCGGCCTGCTGGAACCTGCGGGGTGGGACTGCCGGATGCTGGCAAAGGTGCCAGAGCGTCCCAACCTTGTGGCTCGGCTTCGCGGGGCTGAATCCGGCCCGAACCTTGGCTTGATCAGCCATGTCGACACGGTCCCGGCCAATCCGGATGAATGGACCCGGGACCCCTGGTCCGGTGATCTGGCCGACGGCTATATCTGGGGTCGCGGCGCCCTCGACATGAAGGATCAGGTCGCGGCCGAAGTTGCGGCCTGCATCAACCTCGCCGAGTCCGGCTGGCGACCGGCCCGGGGGGACCTGATCCTGGTGGTTGCAGCCGATGAGGAGACCGGAGCCCATTTCGGGGCAAGATGGCTCTGCGAAGAGTGTCCGGAGGAGGTCCGCTGCGACTGGGTATTGAACGAGGGTGCCGGGGAACTGCTCGACTTCCAGGGACGCAAACTGTTCACCCTCTCGGTCGGCGAGAAAGGGACCTTTCGTTTCACGGTGGTCGCTGAAGGCGAGGCTGGTCACGGCTCGATCCCCCGGGTGGGAGACAACGCCCTGCTCAAGCTCGCACCGGCTCTGGCCAATGTTCATCGCCAGCCGGACCCCGAATCGACTCCGGACACCGACCTCTTCCTCGAACGGCTGCTGGGCCATGTCCACGACGACCCGATCGCCGCCCTGGCCGAAATCGAAACGATCGACCCGCTTGTCGCCAAGCTGCTGGCCGACCCGATGCTCGGGGTGACTTTGGCTCCGACCATGGCGAAGGCCTCCAGCCGGGAGAACGTGATCCCCTCCCGGGCCGAACTGGTGATCGACTGCCGCACCCCTCCCGGCATGACCGGCGAGGAAGCCCTGAAGAGGATCAACAGCGTGCTCGGTGAGGGAGACTGGCGGATCGAGTTCAACGACCCGGTGGTCGGCAACCGCTCCGATTACGACGGCCCGCTGGCCGATGCAATCGAGGAATGGGTCGAGTCCGTCGAACCGGGGGCCGAGGTCCTGCCCCAGGTGATGCCGGGTTTCTCCGACAGTCACTGGTTCCGCAAGGCCTTCGGGGCAACCGTCTTCGGTTTCGCACCGCAACGGATGAGTCTCGCCGAGACCAAACCCCTCGTTCACGGAGCCGACGAACGGATCACCCTCGAGGATGTCGAACTGATGGAGAACCTCTACACCTGGATCCCGCCCCGCCTGCTGGGCACTGCGGTCTAGGCAGAGCGCGAACCGCCCCGACCGGGATCGCCCATCCCGCTAGGCTTGTCGCCTCATGTTCACTCGCATAGACCACATCGGTGTTGCTGTCGAGGATCTCGACGCCGCCATCAAGCTTTATGAGCGGAATTTCGAGATGGAACTCGTTCACCGCGAAACCGTCGAGTCAGAGGGAGTCGAGGCAGTCCTGCTCGATGTCGGTGACGGACATGTCGAGTTGCTCGCGCCGCTCGGCCCTGACACGCCGGTCGGAAAGTTCATCGCGAAGAAGGGCGTGGGCATCCATCACGTCGCCTACGCGGTCGAGGACATCGACGCCACTCTCGCTCAGCTCAAGGAAACCGGAACCAGGTTGATCGACGAGGAAGCCCGGACCGGCATCCGCCAGAGCCGGGTCGCTTTCCTGCACCCGGCAGCGACCGGTTCGGTCCTCACCGAAATCGTCGAACCGGCAGAGAGTCACTGATGGCCGCCATGATCCAGGTCGAGATCGGTTTCGACGGCGGCCAGGTAATTCCCGCCCGGCTTTCCGAAGCCCAAGTCAAGGAACTTCGCAAGGCGCTCGGTTCAGGTGACAGCCCGCATGAGATCGAGATTGAGGAGGGTTCCCTCCTGGTCGATCTCGGCAAGGTGATTTTCGTGCGGATCTCATCCGACGCGAAGACCGTCGGCTTCTAGCTCTTCCCCAGCAGCTTCAGGTACTCGGCCCGGCGGACGAAGGTCTGCTTCATCTCGTCGGTGATCTGGCTGAGGAATTCCTTGCGATAAAGGTCATCGGTCAGCATCGAGATCGCGAAGTAAAGACCGGTGAAGGAGGCCATCGCAGCAGCCACCCTGAGGAGCTCGCTGGTCAGCTGTGCCTGACGACCGGCAAGGGGAAACTCGACCAGAACCACGGCCGGATCCTTGGTCCAGCCTGCGATCAGATCGGCGTTGATGGTCAGCATCCCGAAGGCGACGAAGAATCCGGCCACCGCCAGGGCGACCAGCAACACCTGGAGCGACTGGCTGACGAACAGGACCAGGCCGACGTTGTAGCGCTGTCGCTTCCTGAGGGGCGGACCACCGGCCCCGGCTGCCTTCTCGAGTTCCTCGACTTCGCGCGGGATCCGGGCGATCAGGAAGCCGGAGCCGAGCAGGACGAAAAGTCCGATCAGCAGGAAGAGTGAAGCGTCCGGCAGTTTGCTGAAGACCTCCCAGAGTTCCGGAGTAAGGAAGAGGATCAGGGAGAAGATCATCAGCAGAGGAACCGCCTGAACCAGCAGCCCGAGTGACCGGGAGAGCTCGTCGAGCAGGCGGGTGATCGCCCAGCGGATGATCGAGATCAGACCGAAGCCGACCACTCCGAGGATCACGAAAAGCAGGGCCAGGTTGAACAGTGCGGTCAGGGCGGCGATCCCCCAGTGGTCCGAAATCAGTCCCGGCAGCAGGGCCGGAAGCAGGACGAAGGCGGCGAGCTCCGGACGGCCAACCTTGCGCGGCAGCGAAAAGAACAGACGGCCGCGGAGCTTGTTGATCACCCCGAGTGCACCGAGGAGGAATGCCAGGCCGAGTGCCACCGCGGCGAGGTTCTCGCCGGTACTGAAGTCATCGCTTAGCGGTCCGAGCAGCTCGGCCACAAGTACCAGACCGAGCAGGGGAACCGCGCGGTTGAAGATGTCCTCCGAGGCCGAGTAATCCTCGGTCAGGAGGGGCAGCCCGGCCCGCCGGAACTCCCGTTCGAACTCATCCTCGGTCTGTGGTTCAGGACGATCCACGCCGCGATCATCCCGAATGGCCCCGTATCCTGCGCGTTCGATGAAGCAGTTGGATCTGAAAGTGCTGCGGTTCATGCGGACCCGGGGTCACACCCCGGCCCTCGAGAAGACCGCCGAGGCGATCGCCAAATCCGGCGAGAACGGCTACCTCTGGTTCGGGATCGGCCTGGCCGGTGCCGCCATCGACGGCAAGCGCCGCAAGCAGTGGCTCGCCTCGGCGATGATCGGCCCGGTTGCGATCGGCCTCAACTTCGGGATCAAGCTGATCACGAAGAGGCCCCGCCCCCAACTCGAGGGCCTGCCTCCGCTCGGCGGCGCCCCTTCATCCCTCTCCTTTCCCTCAGCCCATGCG
>JAUPTY010000088.1 GCA_030917845.1 Actinomycetota bacterium
TCGGCTACGGCGAGATGGCCCCCTGGTTCCACGGTGAGATGGACGAGGCTGCCTACTACTCGTCAGCCGTCAGCCAGCATCGCCTCTTCGATCGCTGGAAGATCGGCGTTGCCAGGGACAACCCGTCACTTGTACGGGGCAACTCTCCTTTCAACACCGAAGGTCCGAACACCGATCCGGAGGAACCGAAGAACGGCGGCCTTTACGCGCCCACCAAGACTCCGAATGCCGACTTCACCTGTTTCGACCCGGATGACCTTCCCGGGGATTCCGATGTGGCGACCTGCACAGCGACCGTGGACGGAAACCCGATCGTCAACGGTGCTCCGCTGCCGGACAGCCTCGGAGTCCACAACTTCGTGGTCACCGTCGTCGACAAGGGCGGCAATCAGTACATCCACACCCACACCTACACGGTCAAGAATTTTGCCGGGATCTTCAACACCGACAGCCCCGTCGCCTACTACCGCCTCGGCGATCCCGCCGGGCTCTTCATGAATGACTCCTCGGGCAACAACCGCAACGGGGAATACAAGAACGATCAGGATTCCGGTCCGATCGGGATCTCCGGTGACGGTGACCGCGCGCGGAACTTCTTCGGCAAGGGTGGCTACGGGTTCGTCAACGGGATACCCGCCCCCAGGTTCCAGTCAACCCTCGAGGCCTGGGTCCGTCCGGCGGATGGCCGCAACCAGTCGATTGTCGGTCACGGTGACGCCGGTGAGATTTACATCAAGGACGGCCAGTTCAAGTTCCGTCGCATGGGCGAAACTGTGACCTCCTCGGTGGCCCCGGTGATCGGCCAGTGGCAGCAGGTGGTCGGCACCTGGGACGGCGTTGACATTCGCATCTACGTGAACGGCATCGAGACCGGCAAGCTTGAATCGACCAGGCGTCCGAGTTCCATCTCGACCTTCTATGTCGGCTTCGGTGAACTCTCACCCTGGTTCTACGGCGCGATCGATGAGGTTGCCTACTATCCGGTCGCTCTGAACGCGAACCGGGTCTACCAGCACTGGCTGGCTGACCCGCCGCCGCCGGAAGAAGGCAATGCCAACCCGCCAGATAGCGGAACCGATCCTGCAAATCCGGGCGACGAGCCGACCGGCTCAGATCCGGGCGACGAGCCGGACAAGCCGGTCAGCGACGATCCTGATGATCCAACGGTCGACCCGGATCCGGGTGACCCGGCGGTGGACACGCCCACGACCGATCCAGGCGACGGATCGGCCGAGTCCGGCGGACCCAAGGTCTACAAGGGGAACCAGGCCAAGGCGAAGCGACGCAAGGCCAACATCAAGAAGTGCCAGAAGATCAAGAACAAGGCCAAGCGCAAAGCCTGCCTCAAGCGCGCCCGGCGCTGACCGCCCGGCGTTCGACCGCGACCCGCTGAAGCTCAGATGCTTGGGGTGGCCCGGTGGGCCACCGAGGAAAGCATGCGACGGGTGATCCTTGAATGGGCACCGGAGTCGATCACCAGCGCCTTGTAGGCCCTGCCGTGAACCCCCGGGAACCGGGCCCTGGTCACGGCAGTCAGGCTGGAGCTTCCTCCGTCGTGCCCGGTGATCTTCCACTCCAGCGAATACTCGGAGAAACGATGCCGACCGGTCAAAAGGAGTCGGAACGGGGGCTCAACCGAGGAAACCCGGAAGCCGACCCGGGTGGACCCGGTCTGATCGAGGTCTCCACTGGCATGGTTCGCTTCGGCGCCGATCACCTTCGCGTATGCGGTGAAGATCCCCTTTTCAGAGGAACCGAAGGTGGAGATCAGCGAACTCCAGAGTTGCTCGGGGACTGCCGGCGAGTCGATGTGATGCTGATCGATGAATGGGAGTTCGGCGGCCATGCCCCGATGCTATCCGCGCAGATATCGGCCACTGTGAGCTTCGTACCCGTGAGGTCGGCGGAGCATTTTCGTCGGCCGGAGGCTCGCATTTCCCGATTCAGGGTTTATCCGCAGGATATCTATACCACTGAGCAGTAGTGTAGATGTAAATCTGGAGCTACCGAGGAGAACCTGTGTCTGGTGCCGAATCCAAAAGAGTCGTCGTAATCGGGTCGAGCTTTGCGGGCATGACCGGGGCCCTTCACCTACGAAGTCTGCTTGACAAGAAGCATGAGGTTCTCGTCCTCGACCCTCGTGACCACTTCACCTTCATTCCCTCGCTGATCTGGCTGCCCTTTGGCACCCGCAAGGCGGAAGACATCACCTTCAAACTCGCACCGATGTACGAGAAGAAGGGGATCCGCTTCAGCAACGAGGCGGCCGCATCGATTGACCCCGACGCCCATCGGGTCACCACCGGATCCGGACAGGAGATCGACTACGACCGGCTGCTGGTCGCAACGGGCCCGAAGCTGGCGTTTGAGCGTATCCCCGGACTCGGTCCGGAGAGCGGCTACACCCAGTCGGTCTGCAACCTCGAGCACGCGGAGCAGGCAGGGCAGGCCTGGGAAAGCTTCCTTGAGAACCCCGGTCCGGTCGTGATCGGAACCGCCCAGGGCGGTTCCTGCTTCGGAGCTTCCTACGAGTTCCTCTTCAACGTTCAGCACCGCATCAAGAAAGCCGGCCTGGAAGAACAGGCCCCGGTCACATTCGTTACCGCGGAACCGTACCTCGGTCATTTCGGCCTGGCCGGGGTGGGCGACTCCTCCGGGATGGTCGAGAAGTTCTTCGACAAGCTGGGAATCGAAGGTTTGCCGAGCACCGTGATTAACGAAGTGCGTGACGGAGAGATGGACCTCGAGGGTGGCCGCACCCTGCCCTTCGCCTACTCGATGATCGTGCCCCCGTTCTCTGGAGTTGACGTAGTGACCGGGACTCCCGGGCTCGCAAATGACGCCGGCTTCGTTCCGGTCGACAGCTTCTTCCGCCACGTCGACCTCCCCGAGATCTTTTCGGCCGGGGTATCGATCGCCGTGGCACCCCCGGAGAAGACCCAGGTGCCAGCCGGTGTGCCGAAGACCGGTCAGATGAGCGAGACGATGGCCAAGGTCGCCGCCGAAAACATCGTCTCCGACCTCGAGGGCAGGGCCAGCTGGGAGATGCCGATGGATGAACTGGCGGCGGTCTGCGTGCTCGACGCCGGGAACACCGGAATCATCTTCAAGGCTGACCATGTGCTCGACAAGACGAAGGAGCCTAGCGCTCACATCATGGCCGGGCCCCAGGCACATTGGGCCAAACTTGCCTTCGAGCGCATCTTCATCTCGAGTCGCAAGCACGGGCGCATCGTGCTCTGAGCCATCACGGAGTTCCCGGACCCGGATCCTGTCGGCACCGGCCTAGAGGGTGGTTCCCGCCTCGGCCGTGACTTCCTCGGCGGTCATGCCGTCGGGGCCTTCCTCGCCCACGGGCTCGGGTGCAGGTTCGAGCACGATCAGAGCTACCACCAGGGCGGCGACCACGAGACCGGCTGCGACCCAGAACGCGAGTTCATAGCCCGAGGTGAGAGCCTCGGGCCGGGGGGTTCCGGAGGCGATCAGGTAGGCGTTGACGACCCAGGCGAGGCCGGACTGGGAAAAGCCGAGTTCATCCTGGATTGCCGGCAGGGCGACGTTGACCACGGTCGCGTCCAGCACGATCATCAGCACCCCTGCGCAGAGCACGTAGAGCGCAACCCAACGGGAGCGATCCGAGCTTTCCGAGGAGGTGGGCTGGACTGAACTGGCTGAAATCTCGGACTGGTTGTTCAAGCGAGCCAGACTAGCTGGGAACGATCGTCGGCAGGATCACCTTGACGGGCGGACTCGGTCGCGTTTAGTGTCGATGTATTCGACGTTGGCCCCTTGGCCGACGAGTGAGGCGGAGATGGACCGGACACTAAGCAGTCCCAGTCGGTTGTCCATGGCGGCCACCTTTCTGGTGGCGTTGACCGGAATCCTCATGGTCATGACGCCCGACCAGTCGAAGGCCGTCCTGGCCGGGGAGAACGGAAGGATCGTTCTGGCCAGCGGCAGACCGCCCGAAACAGACGCCACGGCACGGCTTTACCTGCTGCCGGTCCCGAGCAACTCGAGCGGGGGCGGGCTGATCAGTTCACCGATCGTTCCTGCCGGAGGTCAGTACCGGCATCCATCCTGGTCTCCCGACCGGACCAAGATCGTGTTCGCCAACGGTGCCGGGGGGATCTACGACCTTTTCGTCATCGACGTCGAGGCGGGCACGGGTCCGGTCCAGATAACACCGACCGAGGGCGCGGGTGTAAACAACCTGAGCGCCGACCGGCCGGCCTGGTCTCCGGACGGCAGCACGATTGTCTATGAGCACCAGCCGGCACCGGGAAGCGCCGACCGGCATCTACGGGCCCAGCCTGCCAACGATCTTCAGCTGCCGATAACGACCACAGACCTGACCGCGGCAGGGGCTCCGTTCGAAGGCAAGCCGGCCTGGACTCCCGACTCCCAGACCGTCTACTTCCATCGCGGCGACCCAAACACTGCCGGGAACTCCAACATCTACAGAAAGTCGGCGGCGGGCGGGGCGGAAACCCTGGCCATTCCCGATTCGGGGATCAGCGAGGCGCAACCTTCGATCTCCCCTGACGGACTCAGCATCTGTTACACGCTGACCAATGCCGGATTCAACGCGACCGCTGACGTGGTCGTTGCCCCGCTGGCCAACCCCGCCAGCGCCACGGTCGTCTCAAAATCCATCGTGGCCGGGGATTACAACTGCACCTGGTCGCCAGACGGTCAGTTGATTGCCTATGTGAACGGAATTTTCGGCACCGGCCGGCTGGTCATGGTCGAAGCCGACAACACCAGCACCATCGAAATCGACCTGGCAGATGCAGCCGGCTTCGACGGCAACCCGGACTGGGCTCCCGACGGCAGGCCGGACTGCCCGGACGTGGCGGTCGAGACCGATATGGACCAGCCGGTCACCTTCCCCGTTGAGTGCCTCGATACCGGACCCGAATACGAGAAGTCCGAGGTCAAGGAGTACGCCAACTCCCAGCCCACCCAGGGGACCCTGGAGCAGGAGTTCGCCGGTGATCCATTCACCTACACTCCGAACCCCGGCTTCAGTGGAACCGATCAGTTCGAGGTGAAGAGCTTCGACGAGCTCGGCTTCGGAGCTGACACCGGACTGGTCACGATCACTGTCAACGCGCCACCCGACCCGCCCCCGGTTGCGAAGGTCCGCTGCGCCGGCAAGATTGCCACGGTTAAAGGAACCCCGGCCCGCAACATCCTGACCGGTACCCCCAAACGTGATGTGATTGCCGGCCTTGGTGGCAACGATCTGATTCTGGCCCTCGGTGGAAACGATCTGGTCTGTGGCGGCGATGGCCGCGACCGGCTGATCGGCGCGGGCGGCAGGGACCGGCTGATTGGCAACAAGGGCAATGACGTGCTCCTGGGCGGAGCAAATTCTGACCAACTGATCGGAGGCCCCGGACGGGACCGACTGATCGGCGGCAACGGCAGGGATCGCCTCCTGGCCGGCCCGAATCGGGACGTCTGCAAGGGCGGTCCCGGTCGCGATCGCGCTTCCCGGTGCGAACGCCGGATCGGCATTCCGTAGCCCCGGCTTGCGAGGAGTCGTCGGGCCTCCGGAAAACTTTCCTGTCAGCACTTGATTATTATTTGGTCGTTCGTTTATTATTACGGACCACCACATGACAGGAGATGAGAAATGAGCAACGACCTTAGTAACGGAAGTCAGGGCAACGGCAGCGCCGAAGCCGAATTCACAACAGAGGACGAGGCGCTTCAGGTCCTGATGGACGGCGACATCGACAAGGTGATGTCGGGCCTGGACCGGATCATCGAGGCGGCGCCCTCTTACGAAAAGCTGTTCATGCGCTGGCAGCGGCAGCACTGGTCGACCGAGGATTTCGACTTCAGCGAGGACATCCGGCAGTGGAACGACCCCGACATGTTCACCGAAGAGGAGCGCAAGTTCCTGTTGTTCGGCTTCTCCCAGTTCTTTCTCGGCGAGGAGCGGGTCACGGTTGAGCTGCTGCCCTTCGCGATGGCAGCTCCCAGCCATGAAGCCCAGGCGTTCCTGACCACCCAGATTTCCGATGAAGCCAAGCACATGGTCTTCTTCGATCGTTTCTACCGCGAGGTCCTCGGCATGAAGGCGAACGACATCGGTGCCATGCTCGACACCCAGCGGGTCAACGTGAACAAGGATTGGGAGACCCTCTTCGACGGGATCCTCCACGAGTGTGCCGAGCGACTCCGGCTCGACCCGACCGACTTCCCGGCCCTGGTCCGCGGCGTGACCGTCTACATGATCGTGATCGAGGGCACCCTCGCACTCACGGGTGCCAGGTTCATTGTCAAGTCGCTGAAGCAGCGCGACTGGCTGCCCGGCTTCGTGGCCGGCTTCACCGCGGTCAACCGGGACGAATCCCGCCACGTTGGCTTCGGAGTCAAATTCCTCGCCGATGCGATCAAGGCCGACCCGGCCAATGCCCGCATCGTTGAAGAGACTCTCCAGGAGTGTCTGCCGGTCGCATCGCTGGTCTTCGTGCCGCCGTGGGTTGACGATCCCTACAACTTCGAAACTCCCTTCTACCACTCGTCGGAGATCTTCGCCTACGCGATGAAGGCGCTCTCGAAGAAGCTCGCCGCAATGGGTCTCGACCCGGCCGTGCTGGCCGGCGACGCGGCCTGAGGCATTCGGTTGAAGGCAGCCGCAGAAGAAGAACCGAGGGGTCCCGGGCGTCCATCAACTGGCGCCCGGGAGCGGGTGCTCGATGCTGCGCTCGAGACCCTGCTCGAAGAAGGCTACGCCGGGCTCACCTACGCGAAGGTCGCGGTCCGGGCGGGGGAGAACAAGTCCCTGATCTCGTACTACTTCGGCTCGAAGCAGGGGCTGGTGGGAGCGGTCTCGGAACTGGTCGGGAACCGGATCACCTTTGATGTCCTGAAGGAGATCCAGGGGTCCGAATCGGTCGCCGGACTGGCCGAGGGAATGGTCGCCGGACTATGGAAAGTCATGGATGAAGACGAGCGGGTAGCGCG
>JAUPTY010000089.1 GCA_030917845.1 Actinomycetota bacterium
AACGTGCAGAAACCACCGCCGACGGTGGTTTCGGCACGTCTTTGGTCCACTTCTACAGCAGACCGAGGTCTGCGACGGCGTTCCGCTCTTCCATCAGTTCATTTGCGTTGGCATCGATCTTCTGCCGGGAGAAGTCGTCGATCTCGAGGCCCTCGACGATCGAGTACTCGCCGCCGGAGCAGGTCACGGGGAAGCCGGCGATGATTCCCTCCGGCACACCGTAGGAACCATCCGAGGGAATGCCCATCGAGACCCAGTCGCCCTCAGGGGTGCCGAGCACCCAGTCGCGGACGTGATCGATCGCGGCATTCGCTGCCGACGCAGCACTCGAAGATCCGCGCGCGTCGATCACTTCGGCACCGCGCTTGGCGACCCGGGGAATGAACTCATCACGGACCCAGACCTCATCGTCGACCAGGGCCGGGGCGGGGCTGCCGCCGACCAGGGCGTTGCTGATGTCGGGGTACTGGGTGGCCGAGTGGTTGCCCCAGACGATCATCCGCTCGACGTCGGAAACCGGCTTGCCAAGCTTGTTGGCGAGCTGGGCAATCGCCCGGTTGTGGTCGAGACGCATCATCGCGGTGAAGCGCTCCCTGGGAACGTCGGGAGCGGCCGAAGCGGCGATCAGGGCGTTCGTATTGGCGGGGTTGCCGACCACGAGAATCCTGACGTCGTCGGCGGCGCCGGAATTGATCGCCTCGCCCTGGGGCTTGAAGATTCCACCGTTGGCTTCGAGCAGGTCAGCCCGCTCCATGCCCGGTCCGCGGGGTCGGGCGCCGACCAGCAGGCCGATGTTCGCACCGTCGAAGGCATCCTTCGGGTCGTCCGAGATGCTGATCTTCTCGAGCAGCGGGAAGGCGCAGTCGTCGAGCTCCATGGCGGTGCCTTCGGCTGCCTTCACGGCGGCCGGGATCTCGAGCAGGCTCAGGTGGACCTTGGTGTCGGGGCCAAGCATCTGGCCACTGGCGATCCGGAAAAGCAGGGCGTAACCGATCTGGCCGGCAGCGCCGGTCACGGTTACCTTGGCGGTTGAACTCACGTTCTTCTCCTTGGTTTCTGGTGGCGGGGCGCTAGCCCATCGCCTTCTGAAGGTTCTCGTCAATTGAGGCGAGGAATTCCTGGGTGGTCTGCCATTCCTGGTCGGGACCGACCAGAAGAGCGAGATCCTTGGTCATCTTGCCGCTCTCGACGGTCTCGATGCAGACCCTTTCGAGGGTCTCACCGAACTGCGTTACTTCCGGGGTGCCGTCCATGCGACCGCGGGCAGCGAGGCCCCGGGTCCAGGCGAAGATCGAGGCGATCGGATTGGTTGAAGTCGGATTGCCCTTCTGGTGCTCGCGGTAGTGGCGGGTCACCGTGCCGTGGGCGGCTTCGGCCTCGACGGTCTTACCGTCGGGGGTCATCAGGACCGAAGTCATCAGGCCGAGCGAGCCGAAGCCCTGAGCGACCGTGTCCGACTGGACGTCTCCGTCGTAATTCTTGCAGGCCCAGACGTAGCCACCCTCCCACTTCATGGCGGAGGCGACCATGTCGTCGATCAGCCGGTGCTCATAGGTGATCCCGGCGGCGTCGAAATCGGCCTTGAACTCGCTGTCGAAGATCTCCTGGAAGAGGATCATGAAGCGGCCGTCGTAGCGCTTCATGATCGTGTTCTTGGTCGACATGTAGACCGGGTAGCCACGCTCGAGGCCGTAGCGGAAGGAGGCACGGGCGAAATCGCGGATCGAGTCGTCGTGGTTGTACATCGCCATCGCGACGCCGCCACCGGGGAAGTCATGGACATGCATCTCGATCGGCTCCCCCTGGTCCTTCGGCGTGAAGGTCATGGTCAGGGTGCCTTCACCCTCGACCACCATGTCGGTGGCCCGGTACTGGTCACCGAAGGCGTGACGGCCGATGATGATCGGCTTGGTCCAGCCGGGCACCAGACGCGGAACGTTCGAGATCACGATCGGCTCGCGGAAGATCACGCCGCCAAGGATGTTGCGGATCGTTCCGTTCGGGGAGCGGTACATCTCCTTGAGGCCGAACTCCTCGACCCTGGCCTCATCCGGGGTGATCGTGGCGCACTTGACGCCGACGCCGTGCTCCTTGATCGCGTTGGCGGCATCGACGGTGATCTGGTCGTCAGTGTCGTCCCGACTCTGGATACCGAGGTCGTAGTACTTCAGATCGACATCCAGGTAGGGAAGGATCAGCTGGTCCTTGATGAACGACCAGATGATGCGAGTCATCTCATCGCCATCTAGCTCGACTACCGGATTGGTAACTTTGATCTTCGACACGACTGGTACTTCCCTTCGATATTCGGCTGCGGCTCTTGTTGGATCCGATGCTATAGAGCGAAACCCGCAGAGGTCGTCAATGGGTAGTAATCCCCGCCCCGGCCGGCCCTCCCTGTGCGACCATACGGCCATGCCTGAAACCGCCGAAACCTCGCAGCACGCCACCCATCAGGTCTTCAACCAGTCGACCCCGCTGGAGAACGTGAACTTCTACGAGATCGACCGGCCGCTCCGGGAAGCGGTCCGGAGGGAAGGCGCGGACTGGGCCGAGGACCGGATCAGTGCCCTGGGCGAGATCTGCGGGCAGCCCGATGTCCTGCTGGCCGGCCGGGACGCAAACGAATTCCCGCCCCGCCTCAAGGCCTTCGACCGTTTCGGCAACCGGATCGATGAGGTCGAGTTCCATCCGGCCTGGCATCAGCTGATGGCGCTCGGCGTCGAGCATGGCATCCACGCTCTGCCCTGGCGGGAACCCGGGCCCGGGGCCAACGTCGCCCGGGCTGCCCTGTTTACCCAGCTGTCGCAGGTCGAGGCGGGGGTCGGCTGCCCGATTTCGATGACCTTTTCCGTGATTCCCTCCCTCAGGAACCAGCCCGAGGTTGCTGCCGAGTGGGAGCCGAGGTTCACCTCACTCGAGTACGACGGCAAGCTGAGGCCGGCCGACCAGAAGCCCGGCGCCCTTGCCGGCATGGCGATGACCGAGAAGCAGGGGGGTTCCGACGTGCGGGCGAACACGACCCGGGCGGTCCCCCTGAACGGCGGCGGACCCGGAGCCGAATACGAGATCACCGGTCACAAGTGGTTCTGCTCCGCCCCGATGTGCGATGCCTTCCTCGTCCTCGCCCAGACCGATGCCGGTGTCTCCTGCTTCCTGATGCCGCGTTTCACCCCTAACGGTGAACGCAACCGCTTTCACGTCCAGCGGCTTAAAGACAAGCTCGGCAACAAGTCAAATGCCTCCTCCGAGGTCGAGTTCAGGGGTGCCTGGGCCCAGATGATCGGCGAGGATGGCCGTGGAGTCCGAACGATCATCGAGATGGTCAGCCATACCCGGCTTGATTGCGCGATTGGCTCCAGCGCCGGAATGAGGGCGGCGGTTGCCCAGGCCACCCACCATGCCCGGAACCGCTCGGCCTTCGGAAAGAAGCTGATCGACCAGCCGCTGATGGAGAACGTCCTCGCCGACCTCTGTCTCGAATCCGAAGCCGCAACCGCCTCGGTGATGCGACTGTCCCGGGCCTACGACGAGGCCGCTGCCGGGGGCGAGGGCGCCGCCCTGCTCCAGCGTCTCGCGACCCCGGTCCTCAAGTACTGGATCTGCAAGAGGGCCCCCTGGCATGCAGTCGAAGCGCTCGAATGCTTCGGCGGCAACGGCTACGCCGAGGAGTCGGGCATGCCGCGGCTGTTCCGCGAGAGTCCGCTGATGTCGATCTGGGAAGGCTCCGGAAATGTCCAGTGCCTCGATGCGCTGCGGGCGATGGTCAAGAGCCCGGCTTCCTACGAAGCCTTCTTCGCCGAAGTCGGCGAGGCCGCCGGTTCCGACGCCCGGCTCGACAATTTCGTCGAAAAGCTCCAGGAGCAGATCACAAGCGACCCCGAAACCCTCGAGGTCCGGGCGCGGCGCGTGGTCGAAAGCATGGGTCTCGCCTTCCAGGCATCGATGCTGGTCCGCCATGGTGACCCTGCTGTCGCCGACGCCTTCTGTGCCTCTCGCCTGGCCGGCGACTGGGGAGAAGCCTTTGGCACCCTCCCCGCCGGAACCGATTTCGCCAGAATCATCGAACGCTCGGCACCTCCGGTCTGAGCCGCATCCAACCCTCACCACAAGGAGCCACATGGCTGACCACGGCCTGAGCAACCATCACAGCAGCACCCTCGCCGAGATATTCGACCACCAGAAGCACTCAATCGAGTGGCGGAAGGTCGAATCGCTGCTGAATGCCGTCGGCACCGTGACCCAGGAGCACAACGGCCACCTCAAGGTCGAGGTAGGCCCGGAAACCGAGACCTTCCATGTCCCGCATGGCAAGGAAATCAATCAGCAGCAGATCGTCGATCTGCGGCGGATGCTGAATGAAGCCGGCTATGGCCCCGACGAGAAGCCGGTCAAGGACGAACGGGACCGCGACTACGGCGACAACCGCTGGGGCAAGCCGGAAGACGAGGCCTGAGGCTCGACGGTCGAAGGACGAGCATCCTTGGCCCGAGGCACGTCAAACCTAAGGGCTAATTCGCTCCATTAGCTCACTCGCTACGTTCGCGGACCACTCCGCACCGTTCCCGCTGGCAAATTCTTCAACGAAATAGGCCTGGACACGACCCGCACCGATGCTGGTCGTGCCCTTGAAGGCATCTTCGAGCCAACCTAGGGCTGCCTTTACGTCGCTACGACTCTGATTCTCAATCAAAGCATCAACGCAACTCTCATCTTCCAAACAAGCCGCGGCGAGCATGATCGCGTCTGCCGTATCGACTACTCGACGATCTACTTTAATCCGGATACCCTTTTGGACAAGTGTGGCTTTCATGACGAAGGCTGCGTCAAGCTGCACGATCGGAATGTCGAACGATGTCTTGCTCGTTTTGTCTTCTACAAGGGTCAGGCGTAGGTTCTCCGCGCCACGACTGATCGCGTAGGCCAAGCCTGGAGCCGCGACCGTTTCGATGTCGCTCTCAAGTATTGGCGGCTCATCTCGAGAGGCTCCTGGAGCAACCATCAGGTCAAGCAAGAACTCACCATCGGTCGTTTCTCGGACAAATCGGAACTGTTCATCTCCCAACTTCTGCTCAAAGCCAGCTCCAGCAAGCAGGGGACGGACTCGGTTGCTGCTTGCTGTCAAGTTGAGGCTTTTGCGATCCACACCGAGATCCAAGTCTCGTGTTGCTCGTGCCGGTAGACTTGGGGCCTTAGCCTGGATCCAGGCGGGGTCGATCCCCGACCGGCCGGTCGATGAATACCGCGTGGCGCACTTCTCAGCCGGAAATCATGTTGGCCTGAGGCTTACTGGGAGATCGAGGCTAGGAGAACACGATCTGCCGGACCTACGACAACTATTTCGTGATTAATTCCCATTAGAACCCGAGGAGTCTCCGACGGACTTCCTGCGCCGCCTGCCGCCCCCGGTTCCGGCTCCGATAGAGGTCAACGAAAAGTTGGGCCGGGCTCACGACTGAGAAACCGGAGACTTCAGTTCCGAACTGACTTGTTCCAGCGTCTGACAGATAGACAGAAATCATTCCCGAAGGCGGACTCAAGGAAAGCATCGACTTGAGGTCTTTCTCGCCTCGGTGTTCTAGAGATGCCCACGCCTCCGCGTCTGAGCAGTGAATCTGAGAACTCTTCGCGGGTAGGTGAGGGGCGATTAGCTCAGCCGCAAGCTCGCCGGACAGCGTTGATCCCGGACCTAGGTCTTGCATGATTTGTTCAGTTGCGACGCCGATCTCTCCCTGAAAAGGGATCACGATCTTTTGCGTGGGCAACCTAGCCACGTCAGCCCATGTCTCTAAGAGTGACCCTGGATCTGCGACTACGTAGAGATCTCCATCTCTTTCTACGTAGCCGTCGTCAACCAGGGTGTTGAGGCCTCGGTGAACATTTCCCGGATTCAGGTCCACTTGAGCTGCGATGTCGGACAGACGCCACCTTTTCGTCGGGTTTGAGAGTAGTGCTCTGACGATCCGGCTCGACTTCACTGCGAATGGTGACGATTTGGATCTCTTTGGTGGAATCCCAAATTCTGGCGATGGCCAGGCTAGATACACAAAACCCGGTTCGACGACTCTTCCTCTTCCGTGGAGATCCAAACAATTGACTTCCAGCTCTTGAACGACATCCTTTAGACCTGCTGGGATCCTCTCGACCAGTACAAGGCCTAGATGATCTTCGGAGTCAACAAGGTTTCTCAGAGCGGAGGGGTAGGGAACCGTCAGAATGTGGGCTCGCAGTGCTCGCCCCTCTCCTTGAATCGAAATCCGCACAAACAGACTTCCATCGCTTTGAGGATGAATGTCTATTTGCCCACCTTCGATGCGGATCGGGGCATCGGTGAATCTTGCCGACAGAGAATTTTGCCTAGAAACCATATTTTGCCTTTGGAGGCAAAGATAGCATTTAGGGCAACCTTTGACAAGCTTTGGCTTGCAAAAAGGATTTGGCTCTCGTTTTTGCCTGAACATGCCCCTTTGCCTAATTAGGCAAAACGGTAGAAAGAGGCAAAATAGATGCCAAGCGACGTCGCATGCTGAGCGGCACCGGTCACGGCCCCGACGAGAAGCCGGTCAAGGACGAACGGGACCGCGACTACGGTGACAATCGCTGGGGCAAGCCCGAGGAGAGGCCTGAACAGGACCGGAGTCCGGTTCAGGCCCAGCTGCCAGACAGGCGGCGGGTCATCGATTCGGCGAGTCGGATGCCCGACTCGACCGTGTCAAAGTCAATGTTTTCGGTGATGTCGTTCGGCCAGTGGTAGTTGGCCGGCTGCTTGCTGTCGGTGCAGGAGCAGATCGAGACGACCGGATAGCCGGCAGCCAGGGCTTCAAGTCCGTCGGTTCCGTTGTGGATCCGCAGGTTGGGCATCAGATCGATGTC
>JAUPTY010000090.1 GCA_030917845.1 Actinomycetota bacterium
CCGAGATAGCCGTCACCACCAAGAATCAGGATTCGCATGACGGCCGAGATTACCGGAACGATGAGGGTCTAGGATTGCCTAAGTGCGCTTGCTGGTCGTCTTTCTGATCGTGCTGGCTGGTTTGGCCTTGCGGCTGGATGCGGCTTGGCAGGGGGCTCCTGTGAACCTCCCTGATTCCGCTGCCTACGAGCGAATCGCCCGGGGGCTCCATGAGGACGGTGAATTCGTACAGAAGGGCGAGGGCGCTCCGGCTCATCCCCAGCCGGCCACCAATTACAGTCCGGGACTGCCCCTCGCGGTGTCCGGAGTGTTTGAAGTTGCCGGTGATGATGATGTCCGGCTGGCCCGCATCCTGCTCGCCCTGATCGGAAGCCTGGCGATCCCTTTGGCGTGGCTGTTGGCCCGGCGGCTGGCCCCGCCCGAGGACCCCGGGTTGGCCGGAGTGGTGGCCGCGGCCACGGTCGCCTTCTACCCCTGCCTGATCGCGGATTCTGGAATGCTCCTGACCGAGTCGCTGGCCGGAACACTGATCACGGGTACCTTGCTGGCGATGCTTCGAGCCAGGGAGCGTATGGCCGAAATGAGCCGGCCCCTCCCCCTCCGCCTCTTTGACTGGCTGCTGCCTGGGGTGCTTCTGGGCCTGACCGCGATGGTCCGTCCCGAGTACCTGCCGATCTCGGTTCTTCTGATCGCGGCGATGACTCTCGTCTGCCGCGACCGGGGATACCGGCAGGCGCTCGGTGCGGCCGCGCTCATGCTGGTTGCCGTGCTGGTCGTGATCGTTCCCTGGACCACTCGCAACCTCGACCAGACCGGTCGCCTGGTTCCTTTGTCGACTGGAGGCGGCCAAACCCTCTTCACCGGCAGCTATCTCGCCTCCGCCGGTGATCCGCTTGAGGTCATGCCAGAGGTCCTTTCCCGCAACCCGGGCCTCGCCCGGACGATCGAGGAACAGAACGCGATCAGTGGCGAAGGTCCGGACTCGATAACCCCGGAGCGGGTCCTGACCCTGCTGGCTGCAGAGCGAATGCCGGGACTACCGACCGATGTGGCTCTCTCCCGGATGGGTCGGGAGAACTACCTGAACGCTCTGGAGACCGACCCCTTCGGTCTGGCCTGGTACCTGACCTCGAAGTCTGCCCGGAGCTGGTGGCGGGGTCGGACCGACCTGACCGGAACCACGGCGGGCCGAGCCCTGCACATGACCCTGGTTGCCGCGGCTCTGGCCGGCCTCCTCCTGCTCGGCTTCCGACGTCGGCCAGAATTCTGGCTGATTCTCTCGCTGACCATCGGAGTGACAGTTATCGGGGCTCTCTTCGTTGCGTCTCCGCGCCGCACCCTCGCGCTCTGGCCGGTGATCGCCTGCCTGTCCGGACTCGGGGTATCTCTCGCCCTTGGTCTTGCGAGAGATGCCGTAGCGAGCCGCCAGCGTCCGGTTCCCATAGCCTGACCTGCCCGGATGCAGGACTTCATGAGCAATTTCACCCGCTTTGGACGCGGGGCGCTGATCGCCCTTGCGGTGATTGTCTGTGCCGGTTTCCTTATCCGGGCATGGGTCGTCGTCAACCCGCTCGAGGAACCCGGGGATGACGCACTCGCCTACCGGGCGCTTGCCGAGTCGCTCTACGAGGACGGAACCTTCGGCGGGCCGGAGTTTGAGACGCCCAGTGACTGGTCTCCCGGCGCCCCCCTGATCTACGCCGCCGCCTACTACGTCACCGGCGGGGTCCGTGACGGCGTCGCCCGCGGAGTCGAGGCGATCTTCGGAACCGCCGCGATCCTGCTCGCTTTTCTTCTGACCGCCCGATTGCTCGGCCCTCCACGGCCCGGGACTGCATCGAGATTGAAGTCATCAGCAGATAGCGCTGACAATTTCAATCTCGATGACCGAGTTCCCGGCTGGAGACTGTCGCTGGCACCCCTGGTCGCGGCGGCGCTGGTTGCTTTCTATCCCCCGTTCATCCATTCCACCGGTGCGTTGATGTCAGAACCGCCGGCGATCTTCATGCTGCCTTTCTCGGTCCTCGCTTTCCTCTGGGCCGACGGGCGATCCCGGGCTGAAGGCGTAACCCTCTGGGGGCAGGTCTGGCCCTGGTTCCTGCCCGGACTCGGCTTCGGCATGACCGCCCTGATCCGCCCCGAGTACCTGACCGTCTGCGCCGCGTTCGGGCTTTTCCTGCTGATCCGGGCCCTGATGAAGTCAGGGATCCGCCCGGCCATCGGCGCCGTAGCGATCTTCACTCTCGCCGCCCTGCTGCCGATCATTCCCTGGACAGTCCACAACTACCAGCAGCTCGACCGGGTGGTCCCGGTCTCTACCGGCAGCGGCAAAGCTCTTTTCGTGGGCACCTACCTTCCGGCCGATGGCGAATATCAACAGGTCAAGGCCGAACTCCTCTACCAGCAGACCGGTCAGCGTCTCGATCCCGATTCGGAGGAACTGGAGAAGATCGATCCGGTACCGCTCTTTGACCGGGCGGCGGAGGCCTACCCCGATCTCGAACGGGACGCCGCGCTGGGGCGCCTCGGCCGGGAGAACTTCAACGAGTACTTCGGGGATGACCCGGTCGGATATGTCGGCATGACCTTCCGCAAGGTGGGCCGGATGTGGAGTTCGGGCATCGGCGAGGCGATGTCCTCGCCGCTCGGGCGAGTTATCCAGACAATGCTTGTGCTCGCCGGGATCGCCGGACTGGCGCTGCTCGCCTGGCGCCGACGCTGGGAGGCGATCGCGGTCGCTCTGCCGATTGCCACAGTCACTGCAGTCGCCGCCCTGACACTCGCTCCGCCGCGCCGAAATGAAATCCTGATGATGCTCGTCCTGCCACTGGCGGCGGTCGCGCTAGATGCCCTGATCAATCGGGCACCGAAAGACGCCGAACCCGAAACCCCATGATCCTCGCCTCGATATTCCCTGCCCAGCTCACCGCCCTGCGCGCCACGGGCCTCGTGATCGCTGTCCTGATCATCGCCTTCACGCTGATTCGTCGTAAGGAGCTCAGGAATGCGGATGTGATCCTGCTGCTGCTGGCCGGTCTCGGCCTGGCCATCGTTTCAGGCACCGAACTGACCGACCGGCTGCTCTCCGCCCTCTCCTTCAACCGTGGCAACGGTGGCCGGATCCTCGGTCTGGCCGTTATCGCGATCTTCATCCTTTTCCTGATGGCTCTCCGGGCGCTTTCGGTCGGTGCCCGAAACGCCCGCCAGCTCTCGGCGGTTCTGGAAGGAATCTCGTCCGAGCAGTTCCGGGAGAACGATCACCGCAAGAAGTTCCGCGGCAAGATCGCAATCGTGATCCCCGCCTACAACGAGGCGGACAACATCGGTTATGTGCTCGATCAGATTCCGGCCGAGGTCTGCGGATTGCCGACGGCCACCCTGGTCGTTGATGACGGCTCACGGGACGGAACCGAGGAGGTAGCAGAGGGCCACGGGGCGGTTGTGGCCCGGCATGTGGTCAACCGCGGGGGCGGCGCAGCGCTCCGCACTGGTTACCGGCTGATGGTCGACTCAGAGGCGGCGATCGTGGTCACCCTCGACGCCGACGGCCAGCACCTGCCGGCGGAAATGCCGAACCTGGTCCAGCCCGTGCTCGATGGTGAGGCGGATGTAGCTCATGGTTCCCGGGTTCTCGGGCACGCCGAGGAAAACCACTTTGCCCGCGAGATGGGAATCGTCTTTTTCAACCGCCTTGTCTCCTTCATCACCCGCACCCATGTGACCGACTGTTCGAACGGCTACCGGGCGGTCCGGACCACCGTCCTCCCCCAGCTGGTGCTGAAGCAGGAGCAGTTCCACACTTCCGAGTTCCTTATCGAGGCGATCAAACGGGGCGTTCCCGCCATCGAAGTGCCCGTCACCGTCGAGCAGCGCCTCCACGGCCACTCGAAGAAGCCGGCCGTCTTCCGCTACGGAATGGGCTTCGCCAACGCCATAGTCCGCACCTGGCTGCGCTAACCAGCTTTTCCTGACTCCGTTTCCCTGTTGCTTTGGGCCTCGGTGTTTGACTTTTCCTTGGTCAGCCGTCACGGACTGAGTCGGAAAAGCTCAAACACCGAGATGCCTACAAACGAAGACGGCTCCCAAAGCCAAGAGAAGCTGAGCCAAAAAGGACCAACCGAGACTCGGCTTTCATGGATAAGAGAGGGTGCTGCACCGGGGCCTCCAGCCGTTCGCTGGCGAGGAATAAGCGAGTAGGTGCAGGGGGCGCAATGGAATTGCGTTCACAAACCTTCGAGCGTTGACGAAGCACAGCGGACGGTCTGGTGGTTCCGGGGCAGTGCCCGGAAGCAGCACTACTGCGGTGGCATGCGGGTTTGCTCTGGTGGTGGGAGATAGAGGTCGTAGCCGCATCTGGGGCAGACCTGTACGTAGAGCTTGAGGATCTTTCCGCAGTTGTCGCATTGGCGCTCCGGCTCGTTGTCTTCGTTTCGCATCAGGAAGACCGCGATCAGGCCGAGGCCGGGCAGGATTGACCCGACGATCAGCCAGACGAAGAATGACCCGCCCTTGGCCCGGCCGATGATGCCGGTCGCAATTCCGAACATCAATGCGATGAATACGTACTCGTAACCCACAGTCACATTGTGCCGTCCGCAGGATCCGCTTGACGGCTGGTGAACAATGTGAGTTCAGGGAATGGCAGTCAAGGCAGGAAGAAAGAAGAACACGAGGACCTACCGGCGGCAGCGCTGGGTGGATACCGGTGAGGGCGTGGTCCGTCTGAGGACTAAGGTGCTGCGGAGGCGAAAGGGCGAGAAACCACCCCGCAAGGATCCAGGACCCAGGCCCCTTCCCAGGCCCCAGCAGCCCAAGCGGCCGGCTTCGCCACAGAGGTTCGGCGTTTACGGCGGTCCTTTTGGCAGGCTTGAAGCGACCAGACTGCTTAACCGCGCCGGCTTCGGTCCCGCCCCCGGCCAGGCCGAGAAGCTGGCGAAGCTGGGCATGAAGAAGGCCGTGCTCTCGCTGACCCGGCCGCCGGGCAAAGCACGATTGATCGGTCCCGAGCCGGTTGACGGTGACGGACTCGCACTGGCGCCGTTCGATGCCTGGGGCCACGATCATCTCTGGTGGCTGGACCGGATGGTGCGCACCAATCAGCCCTTCCGGGAGCGGATGGCCCTGGTTTTTCATGACTGGTTCGCCACCTCCAATGCCAGCGTTTCCCAGCAGCGCCAGATGATCGACCAGTACTGGACTCTCCGCAAAGGGGCGAACGGAACTTTCGATGATCTCGTGCTCGAGATCACGAAAGATCCGGCCATGCTCCAGTGGCTGAATGGTGGCGACAACACCAGGTGGTCCCCGAACGAGAACTACGCCCGGGAACTGATGGAACTGTTCACGCTGGGGGCGGACCGGGGTGCCTACACGGAAGACGACATCCGCGAGGCGGCGCGGGCTCTGACCGGCTGGCGCTACGACTGGGATGACGATCTCGGAGCGGTGAACTTCCGCTTCGACCCGGAGTACCACGACGAGGATTCCAAGACGGTCTTCGGTAAATCCGGGAATTGGGACTGGCGCGACGTGTGCCGGCTCTGCGTCACTCACAGACTCCACGCCGGCTACTTCATCGAGAAGCTCTGGAGCTATTTCATCCCGGCGCCACCGTCGAGTGACACCCGGCAGGCCCTGATCAATCTGTATCTGAAGAACGACCGCCGGATCCTGCCGGTGGTCGAGGCGATCCTCCAGCACCCGGACTTTTACCGGGGGCCGCCGATGGTCAAACCGCCCGTTGTCTTCAACGCCAGCCTGCTCCGGGCCCTGGGACAGCCGGTCAGCACCGACGCCTGGGCCTGGCTCGGTGACTCTGCCGGTCAGCAGCTTTTCCTGCCACCGAATGTTGCTGGCTGGGACGACGAGCGCTGGCTCGACACTTCAACCGTCAGGGCCAGGTGGCTGATGGTCACCTATGCCCTGGAAACCAGGCATCAGGAAGCCTGGGATGACTCCTACCGTGAAAGCGAATCAACCCGTGAAGCGATGAACCGGGCCCTTTCCACCTTCGGATGGCCGGCCCTGAGGGCGGATCACCAGAACGAACTGATCTCGATGTCCAACCGGATCCCCGCCTACATCCGGGATGACTGGCAGCGTCGCCCCTATCTAGCCCTGCGGCAGAACGCCCTGCTTCAGCTGATCGCCTCCTCCCCCGACTTCCAGCTCTCATGACCAACCACTGCTGCAACAACTACACCCGATCCAGCCTGCTGCGCTCCGCTGCCGCCCAGGCCGGGCAAGGCCTGCCGTCAATCGAGCGGGGCATGCCGACGCCGGCCGGTACTGGCCTTACCCGCCGCGGCTTCATCGCCGGCGCGGCCGGTCTCGCCCTGGCCGTTTATTCGGCCGGAAAGACCCCCTTGCCGCTGTTTGACAACGGCCTAGCTGAAGCGGCCCAGTCCGACCGGATCATCGTGTCGATATTTCTTGACGGAGGGGCCGACGCGCTTTCGCTCCTGGCTCCCGTCGGTCATCCGCGATACCGCGAGCTGCGACCGGTGCTTGCCCTTGACGAAAGTGCCGGCACCGCATTCACCGAGGACCCGAGCCTCCGCTGGCATCCGTCGGCCACCTCGCTTGCCCAGCTTCATGCCGAAGGCAAGGTCACCGTGTTTCCCGCTATCGGATACGACGACGCGAACCAGTCCCACTTCACTTCCCGGCATTTCTGGGAAGTGGGCGAACTCGAGACCGACACCCGCACCGGCTGGATGGGCCGGTACCTGGATCTGGCCGGAAGCAACACAAACCCGCTCCAGGGACTCTCGCTGAGCAACACGCTCGCCCCGGCACTGGCCA
>JAUPTY010000091.1 GCA_030917845.1 Actinomycetota bacterium
TCAGGAGAAACCAACAGTCGCCAAGGCGACACAGCAAAGGAGAACACATGCGAGGCGCTGGACGAGTTGCTTTTGCCGGAATCATGCTCTTGATGCTTGGAGTGCTGAACATGATTTACGGGATTGCCGCACTTGACAATGCGAACATCCTGGTCAACGACACCCGTCTGATCCTGACCGACCTGAACACCATGGGCTGGGTACTCATCATCCTCGCCGTGATTCAGTTGATCGGCGGATTCTCCCTTCTCGCCGGGAACACCTTCGGCCGGGTGATCGGTGTGATCGGTGGCACGCTTGGAGCCATCGGCGCACTGTTGTCGATCGGTGGTGCTTTCCCCTGGTGGTCGCTGGCGATCTTCTTCCTCTGCGTCTGGGTGACCTGGGGAATCGTCGTCTTCGGAGAAGACGAGGACGCCGTCGCCTGACCTTCTCTTCGGGGCCCCTCTAGCCCGTAGAGGGGCCCCGAGGTTTCTTTTTCCAATCCGCAATCACCTCACGATCAGGAGCAATATGCCGCAGGACTTCATGGGAAAGATCGAAACCGATATCAGGGATTCCGAACCGGATTGGGGACCATTCCTCGCGCCAAGAGCGAAAGATGGGGCTCCCAATGTGCTGATGCTGGTCTGGGATGACCTCGGTTTCGCCACCATGGACATGTTCGGGGGTCCGGTCGAGACGCCGAACATGCGGCGCATCGCCGATCTCGGTGTCAAGTACTCGAACTTTCACACGACAGCGCTCTGTTCCCCGACGAGGTCTTCTCTTCTGAACGGCCGGAATGCGACCTCCAACGGAATGGCAACGATTGCGGAGTTCTCAAGCGGATTTCCCGGGATCTCGACCCGGATCCCATTCGAGAACGGTTTCCTTTCAGAGGTTCTAGCCGAGCAGGGCTACAACACCTACTGCGTTGGCAAGTGGCACCTGACCCCGGGGGAAGAAGTCAACATGGCGGCCTACAAGGGTCGTTGGCCTCTCGGCCGGGGCTTCGAGAGGTTTTACGGATTCCTCGGCGGTGAATGCAACAGCTGGTATCCCGACCTGGTCTACGATAACCATCCGATCGATGCTCCTGCGACCCCGGAGGAGGGCTACCACCTGAGCAAGGACCTTTCCGACAAGGCGATCGAGTTCATCCGGGACGCCCATCAGGTAGACCCCGGCAAGCCTTTCTTCATGTACCTGGCACCCCAGGCCGGCCATGCTCCCCACCACGCTCCGCAGGAATGGATAGACAAGTACGAGGGTTGCTTCGATCAGGGCTACGAGGCGATTCGGGAAGAGATTCTCGCCCGCCAGATCGAAATGGGGATCCTGCCCGAGGGCACGGAGCTATCGCCAATCAATCCTCACGGCGAACCGGACCGGACCGGACCGGACGGTCAGCCCTGGCCGATGCTCGACACAGTAAGGCCCTGGGACACGCTTTCGGAAGAGGAGAAAGGCCTGTTTGCCCGCATGGCCGAAGTTTTCGCCGGATACATCTCTTACGCCGACCACGAGCTCGGCCGCGTGCTGGACTACCTCGAGGATTCAGGTCAACTCGACAACACTCTGATCGTCACTGTCTCGGATAACGGCGCAAGCGGCGAGGGCGGACCGAACGGCTCATTCAACGAGTGGCGCTTTTTCAACGGGATCCCCGACTCGACAGAAGAAACGATCCCCCACATGGACGAGCTGGGCAGCCCCCAATCCTACAACCACTACAACACGGGCTGGGCCTGGGCGATGGATACACCCTTCCCCTACTGGAAGCGCTGGGCCGGTTACGAAGGCGGCGTCGCGGACATGTGCATGGTTGCCTGGCCGGCGAGAATCGAACCTCAGGACCAGGCGCGGAGCCAGTACATCCACGCGGTCGATGTCGTTCCAACCATTTACGACCTGCTCGGCATAGCTCCCCCGGAGACCATCAATGGGTTCCAGCAGAGTCCGATAGAAGGTGAGAGCTTCGCAGCATCGCTCGCCGATCCGGAAGTACCCGGCAAGGAAACCCAGTTCTACGCGATGCTGGGCCAGCGCTCGATCTACCACAAGGGCTGGCTTGCGGCGACGATTCACCCGCCACTCAGCGGTTGGGGCAAGTTCGACCTCGACGAGTGGGAGCTGTATGACCTGGAGAACGACCGGGCCCAGTCGAAGAACCTGGCCGGTGAACATCCGAAGAAACTCGAAGAGCTGAAGAAGCTCTGGCATGAAAAGGCCGAGATCTACAACGGATTCCCGCTGGATGATCGCTCCGCGATCGAGCAGGTTCTGGCAGACAGGCCCAGCGGATCTCCCGAGCGCAGCCAGTACACCTATTTCCCGGAAACGGCGGACGTGCCCGAACAGGCCGCCGTGAGGATCTCCGGCCGATCGTTCACCATCACGGCCGGGATCGAATTCAAGGAGGGGGACGAAGGTGTGATTTTCGCCCACGGCGGGGTGTCCGGCGGCCACAGCCTCTTCGTGAAGGAGGGCAAGCTCCGTTACGCCTTCAACTGGGTTGGCTCGCATCTGCAGAACGTGGTTGCTGACGCCAGCATCAAACCGGGCAGTCATGTCGTCGTTGCCGAGTTCACCGCCACGGGCCCCAACGACAACCCGTCAATGCCCGGCGCGAAGGGAACACTGGATCTGTATATCGACGAGGAGAAGGTCGCCTCCGGCGAGATAGTCACCCAGCCCGGTTCCTTCTGCATCGTCGGCGATGGGCTCTGTGTCGGTCGAGACAGTGCCTCCCCGGTAACCCCGGAGTACACATCTCCCTTTCCCTTCACCGGTGCTATCGAGAAGGTGGTGGTCGACGTATCGGGAGACCGCTACCCGAGCCACGAGGAGGACGTGCGAGCATGGTTTTCAATCGACTGACCTGAGGTTCGCCTGAAATACCTGCTTCACCAAGGCCTCCGTACAGACAGCGTGCGGGGGCCTTTCCTATGGTGCTTAAGCGCAACCGAGGCGGTCCTGCCCGGTTGCTTACACCATGGTTCAAGCCCACCTGACCAGATTCCGGCTCCTTTTCGTGGCGCTCTCCGGAGCGCTTCTTTTCGCTGCCTGCCTGGCATCCCCGGCCAGTTCAGCCGTCCTGAAGCCGCCTCCGGGGAAGGTCTTTTTCGGGGTCACAGACACCGGTGAAGCCTCCGATTTCCGGGATTTCGCCCGGGCGGTCGGCAAGCACCCGCCGGTCATCCAGACCTTCCATCCGTGGGGCAACAGCTGGAGCAAATCACTCCCTCGCTGGCGGTCGGTCAAGGCCCGTCCGATGCTTCACATCACCACCCGGGATGACAACGGCGAAGAGCTGATCACCCCGAAGCAGATCGCCCGCGGCCGCGGTGACGACTACCTGCTGGCGATCAACCGGACCTCGGCCAGGCGCAACCTCCGCATGTACGTACGGCCGATGGGCGAGCCCAACCGCTGCCTGAACTATTACGCCGGGGTCGACTGCTCCGGCAACGTACGCGGTGGCGACCATGCCTTCAAGTGGTACCGCTCGGCCTTCCGCCGGATCGCGATCATTACCCGCGGTGGCGCCAAACGCGGATTCATCAACGCCCGCCTGAAGGACATCGGGCTGCCCAAGGTTCAGCGGACAGGCGGCATCAAGACCCTGCCCCGGGTCCTTCGCCGGGCTCCGATATCGATCGTCTGGAGCCCGCTGCCGGCCGGCTCACCCACGGTCAGGTCGAATGTGCCCGCGAAGTACTGGCCCGGCAAGAAGTGGGTCGACTGGGTCGCCACCGACTTCTACAACCGCTACAACAACTGGAAGCACCTGGCCCGGTTCTACGACAAGTGGGCGCTCGGCAAGAACAAGCCGATGAGCCTTTCCGAGTTCGGGCTCTGGGGCAATGACGGCCCCGGCTTCATCAAGCGGATCTTCACCTTCACCAGCAAGCGAAGCAAGGTCAGGATGCTGGTCTACTACCAGGACTTCGGCAGCTCGAACGAGTTCCGGATCCAGAACTTCCCCAAGGGCCGCAAGATGATGGCGAGATTCCTGAACAAGCGGAAGTTCCCGAAGTACGCCCCCGGCTACCCGCGCTTCCGTTAGTCCCGGCCGAACTGGTGGAGATGTTCCACCGAATCGGTGGGTAATCGCCCTCAGTTTCTCCACCAGGGGAATGTTTTCAGCGGAAGGCCGGAATTCCGGTCAGGGCCATGCCGATTGAGAGGGTGTGGATTTCGTCGGTGCCCTCGTAGGTGAAGACCGATTCGAGGTTGTTGGCGTGGCGAAGGACCGGATACTCGAGCGTGATTCCGTTGGCGCCGAGGATTCCCCGCGCGGTGCGGGCCACATCGAGTGCGATCCGGACGTTCGCCCGTTTACCCATCGAAACCTGTTCCGGCTCGAGCCGGCCTTCGTCCTTGAGCTGGCCCAGTCGCAGGGCAAGCAGGTAACCCTGCTGCACCTTGGTCGCCATGTCGGCGAGCTTGGCCTGGGTCAGCTGGAAGGAGGCGATCGGCTGATCGAACTGCTTGCGGGTCATCGAGTAGTCCAGCGCCGCCTCGAAGCATGAGCGGGCAGCCCCGATCACTCCCCAGACGATCCCGTAGCGGGCCTCGTTCAGGCAACTGAGCGGACCTTTCAGCGACTGGACTTCCGGCAGCCGGTTCGAATCCGGGATGCGGACGTCATCAAAGGCCAGTTCCGAAGTGACCGATGCGCGAAGCGAGAGCTTGCCGTGCATTTCCGGTGCGGTGAAGCCCTCCATGCCGGGCTCGACCAGGAAGCCCTGCACCCCGTCGCCGGTATTCGCCCAGACCACGGCCACATCGGCGATCGACCCGGAGGTGATCCACATCTTCGAACCGTTGAGGATCCAGTCCCCGCCGTCCCGCTTCGCGGTGGTCCGCATCGACCCGGGATCGGAGCCGGAGTCGGGTTCGGTCAGGCCGAAGCAGCCGATCAGCTCACCCGCTGCCATGCCGGGGAGCCAGCGCTGTTTCTGCTCTTCGCTGCCCCATTTCCAGATCGCGAACATGGCAAGCGATCCCTGGACGGAGCAGAAGGAACGAAGCGCGCTGTCCCCCGCTTCGAGTTCCATGCAGGCGACCCCGTAGGCGATCGCGCTGGCTCCGGCGCAGCCATAACCCTCAAGGTGCATGCCAAGGACGTTGAGGTCACCGAGAGCTTTCGGTACCGAACTGTCGAAGGTCCCGTTCTCGAAGTGCTCCGCCACTCCGGGCAGGTACTTCTCGTTCACATAACGGGAGACGGTCTCCTTGATCAGGCGCTCCTCATCCGTGAGGAGCCGGTCGATTTCAAGATAGTCGCGCGGGTTCATCTCCCTCAGGATAGAGTGGACCGCATGCAAATCGGGGGAACACTTGTAAGCGGGGTGGTGCGGGTACTGGTCGTGGTCGCGACCCTCGCCGCTGCCTACTACTTCGTCATCCGGCCGGTGCTGGACACGACCGAGAAGGTCTCGGGGGGAATTAACAGCAGCATCCAGCAAAGCCTGGATGAAGCCAACGAGGCCTTCGAGCAATCGAACGCCTCGGTCCAGACCCAGCAGAACGTCACCACGACGATCAAGAACGTCCCGACGAACAGACTTCCTCAACTGACCACCTGCATCAACCGTAACCCCAGCAGCATCCAGCACATAGAACGCTGCGCCAAGAGACTCAGCCGCCCGTAGCTCCACGGGCTGAGCCCCGCCCAACCATCTGATTCTTCGATGGGCGGGGCGGGTGGTTCCCGGAGGGACGGCGTAGACCGTCCCGACTGCAGTTAAGCTATCTCTGTTCATCCATACGCCTAATCCATCGCTCATGCGGTGGAGCGGGGGACCCATTGGCAGCCGACTTCGGTCTTCTGCCAGGGGCGAATCGGACCATCTGGTCCGTAGCGCAGCTTCTTCAGCGCGAGCCCGTCAGCTAACCCCGCAGGCATGACGAAGAAGGAGGTACCCATGGATCTGGACAGACACGTGGTGAGACCGATTACCGAGGAAACCGGCGCTCGCGCCGCCTTCGGCATGCTGGTCGGAGCCGTTGCCGGTGCAGCCATCGCGCTGCCCCTGCTGGTCAAGGTCTTCGGACTCTGACCTGAGTGGCCGGAGCGGCCGCCGCGCTTTCGCGCGGCGGCCGCAAGGTCCTCAGCAGTCGGGCAGCCGGGCTAGACTTGCGATCGGCTGAGTCGAACTACATCGGGGAAGGTTGATGGACTGGAATCTGGCGATCATCGCGCTCTCCCTGCTTGGAGTGGCTGCAGTCTCGAACCGCCTCTACGGGACGCCACTCACCCCCGCCATGGTCTTTGTCGCGATGGGAGTGGTCGTGGGGCCACTTGTGGTCGAGGGAACCAACCTCGAGAAGAACAGCGAGACGGTCAGGGCTCTGGCCGAGGCCACTCTGGCGCTGGCGCTCTTCTCCGACGCATCCCGGATCAACCTTCGCGAGCTGCACCCCCAGGCGGGGCTGCCCGTAAGGCTGCTGGGCGTAGGCCTGCCGCTTACGATCGCCATGGGCGCTGTCGCCGCGGCCCTTATCTTCGACCAGTTGACCTTCGGCGAGGCGCTGATCCTCGCCGTCATCCTCGCGCCGACCGATGCCGCTCTCGGTCAGGCAGTAGTAAGTGACCGGCGTATCCCCACCCGCATCCGGCAGGGACTCAATGTCGAGAGTGGCCTCAACGACGGCATCTGCGTGCCGCTCCTGTTCGCTGCTGTTGCTGCTGCGGACGTCGAGTCGGGGATCGCGGACGGGCGCGCC
>JAUPTY010000012.1 GCA_030917845.1 Actinomycetota bacterium
CACGAGAAGGGCAACCTGGCGATGGCCGTGACCGAGGGGCTGCTCGGCGACCTGATCAGGATTGGCGGAACAGTCGAGCGGGAAACGGAGCGGCCACCGGTCTCACCGGATCACACCCCGCTCCTGGTAGCTCTCGAACGGGCCTTTCTCGACCCGTCCAAAGCCGGAAGCCTTGAACCCGGTGACGCCGTCAATCTGATCGAAGCCTCGGGCCGGCGCGGTGAAGCGGAGGCGATCGGAGCCGAGGTTGCCACCCTGGTCGATCAGGGAATCGACCCTGGCGAGATCGCAATCGCGATCGACTCGCCGGCCACCAATGGCCGTCCGATCCTCGACCTGCTGAACGAGTACGGCATTCCCGCCGCCCTCGAAGCCGAGACCAAGGCCCCCGAGACGGTGACCGGTCAGGCGGTGATCAATCTGCTCAGGGCGGGCTCGAGGAACGGCAGCGCCGACAGCTTCTTCTCCTTGCTGCGAGGACCCCTCGGCCTTGACCTTGCGGCGGTGGACGAAGCCGAGTTCACAGCCGTCAGGGAAGGAGTGGATGAAGCCGCGAAGGCGAAGGAGATCGCATCGGGCCGCGGCATCGATCTCCCCGTTTGGGATCTCCTCAAGACGGGCAAGACCGGCGAGGCGGTGAGGGCTCTCACCCGGCAGGCGGCCGGAACCCTGGTCGGCCTTGAGCCGGATTCGCTCCCGGACTCATCGGTTGCCACGGAGACCCAGATGGCAACTGCGATCTGCCGGGCCGTCGATGAAATCGAGGAACTCCACGACGGCAGGATCACTCCGGACCTGATTCTGGAAGCCCTCTTGAGCGGAGTCGTCAAGACCTGGGCCGTCCCGACCGCCCGCACCGTACAGATTTCAAGTCCCTATTCGATGCGGGCCAAACGGGCCGGATATGTGTTCATCGCTTCGCTCCAGGAGAAGGACCTGGGCGGCAACGAAGGCAGCCCGCTGATTTCAAAGGCCGCTCGCGACGCACTCGAAATGCCGGACCTGACCGACCAGGAGCAGCAGGAGACCTATCTGTTCTATTCCTGCCTGGCCGTCCCGACCAGGGGACTCTGGCTTTCGTATCGAGTGGCCGACGTTCACGGCAAGGCGGAGTTTCCTTCGCCGATGGTCGACGAGGTCCGGAAGTTGTTCGTCGATGGTGGTTCAGGGCTGAACCTGATCCGGCGATCCGGTTCCGACATCGCCTTCCCCGCGGGACGGGCCCCGAGTGTTCGTGAGCTGATGTTGAGTGTCGCGGCTTCCGGAGAGTGTTCGCCGCACCTCGCCTCATTGGAAGTGGCCGCGTCCAGGGTCGAGGAAGCGACCAGGATCGAATCGTCGACCGCCTCTTTCCGGGACATCGATTCGGGTGCCGCCAGGACGGAGTTGGCTGCGAAGAAACTCTTCTCGGCGACCGCGCTCGAGGCTTTCATCGAGTGTCCCTACCGGTGGTTCTTCGAGAAGGCGATGAAGCCGGTGCGCTTCGGCCCTGATCCGGAGGCGATGGCGAAGGGCAACCTCGTTCACGACGTGCTCGCCGATCTCTACATGAGCCACCCGGGTGAACTGCCGACGGCCGCCACGATCGACCAGTGGATCGGCGAAATGGAATCCCTGGTTGACAAGCTCGCCACACAATGCGACCTCGGTGGGGATTCCGCCCCGCACCAGATCCAGCGACGGCAGGTTGCAACGGAACTGGAGCGTTTCCTCCGCAGAGAAGCGACCAGGGAGAACACCGTCTACGAGCCAATCGACTTCGAACGGAAGTTCGGCTTCAACGAGGAAGGTTCGATGCCACCCCTGGAAGGTGAGGGCTGGCAGCTGCGGGGGGCGATCGACCGGATCGACCGGGGGCCAGAGAACCAGGGTGTGGTCATCGACTACAAGTCCGGGCCGTCGTCATACAAGTCTCTGGCCGACATGAAGCGTGAAGGCAAGATTCAGCTGCCGCTCTACCTCAAGGCCCTCGAGGAACTCTGGGGTCTGGATCCGGCAGCCGGCCTGTACATCCCGATCTTCGCGGCCAAAGCGAAGGCCCGGGGCCTGATCGATGTGAAGCAATCCGCATCACTCGAAGACATCGGTCTGTTCAGGAAGGACTACACCGAAGACATTGGCCAGGAGATCGAGGACGGATTCGAACGGGCTTCGATCGCAGCGGCAAAGATCATGCGGGGGCAGATCGCCCATGACCCCTCCGAGTGCCTGAACCACTACGCCCACGCAGGGGTTCCTGACTGGACCCCCGATGCCTCCTCCGAGAGTGGCGGTGATGCCTCATGAATCTGACCTCGCAGCAGCAAGCGGCGATCGACAGCGATGCCCGAGACATCCTGCTGAGCGCTGGCGCCGGCTCTGGCAAGACCAGTACGACAGTCAGGCGATACGAACGCCTGATCACCGGTGAATACGCTGACGGAAGGGTCGCCGAGCCGGTCGAGCCTTCGAAGATTCTCGTCTTCACGTTCACCGACAAGGCGGCCGGAGAGCTGAGGGAACGGATCCGCGACCTCCGTGAGAGCCGGGGCCGGGAATTCTCGATGAGCTCGCTATGGGTCGGGACCTTCCATTCGATCTGCGCCCGGATCCTGCGCGGCCATTCAGTTGCGGCTGGCGTGGACCCTTCCTTTGACGTGATCGACGACGTGGTCGCCAACCGCCTCAAGGAATCGGCCTACGCAACCGCGCTTGATCTGACAGCCGAGGTTGAGGACGCGATCCCGGTCCTCTCGCAGTTCTCGCAGTTCACCCTGAAGAAGGGAATCCAGGCTGCCTACGAACGACTGCGGGCTGCCGGCGAGTTCAATCCCCGACTGCCTGAACCGGGGCCAGGTCGCTCGCTCGAAGCGATTCACCTCGACCTGATCCGTGAAGCGCTGAACGCCAAGGCTGACACCAGCCTGACCGCCGCCCCGCTCCAGAGAGCGACCAATGTGATCGACGCGATGGAGGCAATCGAGCCGAACGAGCTCACGCTCGAAGTCCTCGAGGCGATCGACATCTACGAGAACTCGAGCAAGATTCCCGACCTCTGCGAAAGGGTGAGGGCAGCGAAGACCGAACTGCTCAGCCGGCAGATCGGACCCCGCTACTGGAAGGTGCTGGCCAATCTGCTGTTCAACTACGGCAAGGCATACGAGGAAGCCAAGTCCCGTCGGGGCGGGCTCGACTTCGAGGACCTCCAGCTGAAGACCCTGGATCTGCTTCTGCGCCGACCGGAGATCGCCGATGCCTACCGCGAGCAGTTCGTCGAGATCATGGTCGACGAGTTCCAGGACACCAACCGGCTGCAGATGGACCTGATCGACGTCCTGCGGGGAAGCGACACGAGGCTGTTCACGGTAGGTGACGAGATGCAGGCGATTTATGGCTTCCGGTACGCCGATGTCGAGCTGTTCCGGCAGCGGCGGGACGGGGTTTCCTTCCGCCTGCCGGGGGATCAGGAGCGGCGGGAAGCCGGCGACAGGGACGAGGTCAGGTTCGAAATCGAGTCCCTGTCGCTGAACGCCAACTTCCGCTCCCAGGCACCCGTAATCGGTACTGTGAACGAACTCGGCCGGCAGTTCGAAGCCCGGATCGAGGGCCTGAGAACCAGCGATGAACCGGGCGGAGCGATCGGTGGCACCAGACATGAGTTCGCCGACCTCAACGTGGGGCTCGTACCTTCCGATGAGGGCGAAGGCACCGACCGCGAAGCCCTGGATTCGCGGGTTGAGATCCTGCTGACCGAGGCCGGTGTCTGGCAGGACTTCGATTTCGGTCCGCTTGCCCCGAAACCGGGTGGGGAACAGTATGTGACCGAGAGCCGTGGTCAGCACGAGGCCGAGGCGCTTGCCCTGGCCTGGCACATCCGGATCGCGGTCGAAGAGGGCACCAAGCCGGGTGACATAGTGATCCTGCTCAGGACGAAGAGTCGGATGTGGCTCTTCGAAGAGGCCCTGAAACAGGTCGGCCTGAAGCCCTACGTCGTGGGTGGCACCGGCTTCTGGGAGACCCGCGAAGGCGTCGACCTGCGCGCCCTGCTCGCTACCGTCGCAAACCCGTTCGATGACGAGGCGCTGACCGGAACCCTGGCCGGACCAGCCTGCGGTCTCAGCCCGAGCGCACTCTGGCTGCTAGCGAGGGCCCGGGACTACGACAGACCGCTATGGCCGGAGCTCGAGAAGCTCGCCGCCGGCGTCGTCGACGGGATCGAGGTCGAGGATCGTGAACGGGCGGTCGCCTTCGTCCATGCGATCAACAGCCTGCGACGACGGCAGGCCGGGATGCCGCTGGCGGAACTCGTCCATGCGGCCGTCTCGGACACCGGCTACGACCTGGTGAATCTGATGCGCGATCCGTCAGGATCCGGACTGGCCAACATCCGGCGGGTCGCCGAAATCGCCGGCGAGTTCGAAGCGGCCGAGGGCCGCGACCTTCGGGCGCTGGTCGCCTGGATCGATGACAGTTCCCGTCTGGATTCGGAGCAGTCGATCGCGACCGAGGACGAAGAGTCGGACGTGATCCGGCTGATGACCATCCACAAATCCAAGGGACTCGAGTTCCCGATGGTTTGCGTCGCCGATCTGGGCCGAATGTCGAAATCGAACTCGGAGAGCCTTCTGTGGATATCCCCGCGGGTCGATGCCCCCGGGCAATTCGAAACCGGCCTCAGCCTGCCTCGCCCCGGGGGCGCCAAGTCGCTTGGATTGTTCAGTTGGGATTCGTTGAGAGACCGGGCGAGGCTCGAAACGACCGACGAGGAACTGCGCATCCTGCACGTCGCGATGACCCGGGCCAAGCGGCGACTCGTCCTGAGCGGAGTCGCCAGCCTGGAAGACGTGAAGGATCCAACCGAAGCGGGATCACCGGCCACCTGCCTGACCCAGATCTACGACGCCGAGATCCTGGCGAACGGGATCACGATCCCGCCTCCAAAGCCACCGGCAGAACTCGAGGTGGAGTTTCCGGGAAGTCACGTTGAAGTCACCCTGCTGCGACCCGAGGACGCCGAAGGACTCAACCGGGTGATCGATCCGGAACCGGACCCGGAACTGGCCAGCGACCAGGGCAGTCCGCCACTCGGCAGACCGCCTCTGGCGGCCTTTCCCGAGGTTCCCCTCTCCTATTCGGCTCTCTCTTCCTACCTCGAATGTCCCGCTCGCTTCTTCGCTCGTCGCGTTCTCAAATTCGATGAGCCGCAGCCGTCCGGGGACTGGACCGACCCGCCGCTCGATCCACTGATGGACGGCACCCCTCCCGTCGACTCGACCGCTTTCGGGGTCGCGGTTCATGAGCTCCTCGAGAACCTCCCCTCGCGCCGCTGGCAGTTGCCGGAAGAGCGCGAGGTACGGCAGGTCCTGAACTCTCACGGAGTCACCGGGGAACGAGAGCTCGGAACAGCCACGGCAATGATCGGGGACTTCATCGAGTCGGAACTCGGGATGAAAGCCAGGAATGCCCGGGTCGAGGTAGAGCTGCCTTTGCTGATCGAAGTGAACGGAGTGATGGTCCGGGGGTTCGCGGACCTCCTCGTCACTGATCCTGAGAGGCCGATGATTCTTGACTACAAGACGAATCAGCTCGAGGGAACCTCGATCGATGCCCTGATGGAGAAGTACGACCTGCAGAGGTATCTGTACGCACTGGCGGTCTCACAGGCGCTCGGGGTCGAACAGGTGGAAACAGCCTTCGCGTTCCTGCGCGACCCCGCCAATCCGGTGGTCGACCTCTTCGATCAGTCCCGGCTGGAGGCGGCCCGGGAAGTCGTGTCCGGACTGGTCGGTGCGATTGCCCGGGGCGAGTACCTGGGTGGGGCGGGCGCGGAACGGCAGCCCTGCGGCGGCTGCTGGGCCTGCGAGCTGCTGGCCGGGCAGATTGAAGCTGCCCGAAGCGTCGAAGCCGCCTGAGCGATCAAAAGGGGACGTCTGATTCGTTCGTTGGTAGCGCCTGCTCCGATTGGCCGGGCGCTGGCGCGGGCGGAGCCGCATCCGGGGTTGATCCGGTCAGCGAACCGGCCAGGTCTTCCAGCTTCAATTCCTTCAGGCCCTGATCCACGGCAGCCAGTTCTCCGGCGCAGTACTCGATCAGCCCCTTGGCTTCCTCGCAGAGCTCGAGTGTCTCCCGGAGCTGGGCATCGCCTGAATCGAGTCGGCGGATGATCTCCTCGAGCCGGGCGGTCGCCGACTCGTAGGTCCGGGCTACCTCTTCCGGGGTTTCCTCACTCATTCTCTTCCAGTCCTTCCATGCTGATCTGCTCGAACTCTCCGTCGTCTTCATTCTGGCGGCGTCGGCGGCGCCTGGTTCCACCGACCGTCGCATCGACCGCGCCATCGGCGAAGCGGATCTTCACGTCGCCCGCTCTGCGCGCCCCGGGGACATCGACCACGGGCTCACCCGACCGGTCTTCGACCCGGGCGTAGCCACGCTCGAGCGTTCGCTGCGGATCGTGGGCTCGAAGCGCCACCCGCTCCGACTCGAGCTTCTTTTCGCCCTGCGAGAGCAGGCGCGAGACCAGGGAACCCAGGTCGACCGGCATTGCGGAATTCTGCTTTCTGCCGGATTCCACTGACCTGTGGATCCGCTCTGCTGCTGGAGCAATCCCTCTCTGGAGCGCACGAAGCGTAGCCTCGGACCGGAACCCGATCCCGCGATCGGCCGCCGCGCGGATCTCCCTGGTCTTCTGGTTCAGGGCGATCCGTTCGCTCCGGATCGCCCGGCCAGGACCAGCCGCCATTGCGGCCAGCGGTGCCACCCGGTCACGCACCGCGATCCGGCCTGCCCTCGACACCCTCCCGGTAGCTGAGATGAGGTTGCTTCGAGCTGCCACCACATCCAGACCGACCGCTGCGTCAGCCGCATGGGTCGGGGTCGATGCGCGGACAGCGGCAACGTCATCGAGCAGGGTCACGTCCTTCTCGTGGCCGACTGCCGAGATCACCGGAACCGCGAGCATAGCCACGGTCCGGCAGAGGTCTTCATCACAGAACGCCCACAGGTCAGTGAGGCTGCCGCCCCCGCGGCAGACCACGATCGTTTCCACATCACCGAAGGCAGCCATGTCACTCAGTGTCCTGGTGATGGCCGGGGCGGCCTTGCGGTCCTGGACCGGGGCGAGTCCCCAGACGATCTCACCCTGCCAGCCGCGTCGGAGCAGGCCGGCAACGATGTCCTGGCGGGCCGCCCCTCCCTCGGCCGTGATCACACCGATCCGTCGGGGCAGCATCGCCCTCCTCAACAGTTTCTGCGATTCCATCAGACCTTCTGCCTGGAATTGCTTGCGCAGCTCGGCCAGCCGGGCAATCAGGTCTCCTTCTCCGGCGGGCCTGATGTCAGTGGTGCGGAAGCTGAATGAGGGCGAGGCGTTCTTGCCGCCCTCGTAATAGTCAGGTCCGCCGGTGGCGACGATCTGGGAACCGACCCGCATGGCAGTTTCCGGGAGGTCCAGCTTCTCGAACTCCCGACGCCACATGGTGCAGCGCACCCCACCCCGGTCGTCCTTCAGCTGGAAGTAGATCTGCACTCCGGTTCGGTTGAACTCGGTGACCTCGCCGGTGATCGTTGCCCGCGGCAGGGTATTCATCTGCTGTTTCAGCGCGGCGGCATACTCACCTACCGGGGTCGGCGCCAGCTTCGCATCCGTCGGCATCCCATTCACGGAACCAGCATGACATCGGTCGCCGACGGCTCAGGGGCCCGTGAACTACCACCTCTCCGAGATGAGACCTTTCCGATCGAAGCGGCCCTTACGGAAGAGAGTCCTGCCATTGACACGCCCACTCCCGTAGAGCCAGGACTGCCGGTCTGAGGCCTTCGCCCATCTCGGTCAGGCTGTAGATCACCTTGACCTGAGGCCCGTCCTCGACTTCGCGGGTCATCAGGCCCGCTTCTTCGAGCTCACGAAGCCTCTGGGAAAGCAGCCGGTCCGAAAGACCGGGAATCGAACGTCTGAGTTCGGCGAAACGAAGCGGACCATCGGCGAGGGCCCAGATGATGGCCCCGCTCCAGCGCTTGCCGATCAGCTCGATGCCCGCGTGAAAGTGGGGGCAGACCTCAGTCAGAGCTGGTCTTGCGGGACGACCATCAGTCGTCTGCCAGTTGGCGGTTGAACCGGTCACCTTGCCTTCCAGCCTAGCGCAACGGTTGCGCGGGAAACCCCGAATTTGGCTCAGCGGGCGCAGGGGCCCGTGTCAACCTCGTCACCGCTGGCCTTCGCGCTGATGCGGGCCAGAACCCGGTTCGGGATCGCCAGGCCGCCGGCCGGACCCTCGGTTGTTGCCGCGAAAACCGTCCCCATCACCCTCCCCTCGGCATCAACCAGCGGGCCGCCCGAGTTGCCGTGTCGGACCACCCCCCTCAGGGTCAGCATCGCCCGTTCGAAGGGCCCGGAACCGTAGGCATCCTCTCCGAGCAGGATCCGGGTCTCGCCCGCCCTGGCCGGAGAGATTGTGAGCGGTCCGTCATTCGGATATCCGATCACCGCGGCTGCCGTCCCCCGACGGGCCTTCGAGAGGGCCGGCAAGGCGGGAACATCGACCTCGGACCGCAGGATCGCAAGGTCGTTCCGGGGGTCATAGGCGATCGGGACTGCCGCGGATAACTGACCGTCGTTGGTCTCGATCTCGGTGTCATCCTGACCCGCAACCACGTGAGCGTTGGTGACGAACGTGCCGGGACTGACCGCCCATCCCGACCCCATCACTCCGACCCCGCAGGCTGTGCCGGAAACCTTGACCACTGAATTCGCCGCAGTGCGGACCGCGGTTTCGCTCCCGGTTCCGCTGTCCGGGCGGGCGATCTCACCGGGCGAGGTGGCAAACTGGGGTACCGGATCAATTCGGTGCAGGGCCTGCATCAACGGGCCCGAAGGCGGCATCACATCGTTCACCGCACCCAGCAGCAGCGACTTCTGGACTTCGCGCCGGAGGTCGTCCGAACCCGGGGAATAGACGGCGACCGCTCCAACAACCCAGACGATCCCGAGACCGACCGCAGCGATCAGAAGGGCGCCGCCGATGCCGTCTATTACCTCCCAGAAAGTGTGTCGTACAGCCGAATCACGGACCTTCTCTCCCAGCGTCACAGCCAGGGCCAAGGTCAGGGATCCGACCACTATGGCGCCGGTCAGTGCCGCCAGCGGGGCATAGGGAGAGTTCGACCCGTGATCGAGGAAGACCGGGGCAAGACGCGAGCCGAGCACCGCTCCGGCGGCCAGTCCCGCCAGCCCGAGAGCACCGACGATCAGGCCCTGGCGGAAGCCCCAGAGCGCGAGCAGAAAGGTGAAGGCGGCGATGCCCCAGTCGAGCAGTGTCACCCGGCCAATCTAGAACCTGCGGCCTCTCGCCGTCCCCGATACGGATGGCCGCAAGTTGTCCCCACCGCCGCCCCCGGTATTTTTCAAGGTTGATGGGGCGTCCGCCTTCACGCCTGGAAAGGCAGAAGAGACTCAAGACAAGGGCTTTGCCTCTGGTCGGCATTGCCCTGTTCGCCTTTATTCTCGGTGCAATCCAGGGATGCCCGGGCAGCCCCAACCGCGATGCCGCTGAAAGCTACGTCGAGGCCTGGCAGAACAGCGACTACGAAGCGATGCACGGAATGCTCAGCACCAAGTCGCAGGAAGGAATCTCACTCGAGCGGTTCATCGTTCGTTACGGCGAGGCGGAAGCCCAGGCGACACTCGAGAGCATCGAGGGTGGCGAGGCCGAGGGTGACGAGACCAATGCCGAGGTTCCGGTCACCGCCGACACGCTCGCTTTCGGGACGATCGAGCAGCCGCTGAAGTTCACCTTCGGGTCGGATGGAATTGCCTGGCAGAACAGTTTGCTTTTCCCTGGTCTGGAGCTGGACGAGGAACTCACCCGGACGACCGAACTTCCGCAACGGGCCGGGATCCTCGCCGATGACGGCCAGCCGATGGCGAAGGGACCGGTCGACGCCCGCGAATATCCGCTCGGTGATTCGATGATTGACGTAACCGGAATCACCGGCGCCCCGGAAAGCGACACCATTGATCTGAACAGCGTCAGACTCGGTTACGAACCCGGCGCCATTACCGGCATCAGCGGCCTCGAGCTGGCCTTCAACGGCCGGCTGACCGGAACCCCGGGTGGCACGCTCTATGCCAAGCCGATCGATGGCGGCACCGAAGACGAGGGTCGTGAACTCGGCAGCGGCGAGCCCGCCCCGGCAGAGCCTCTGAAGACGACCATCGATCCGGAGCTTCAGGATGCCGCGGTGATCAATCTTGCCGGCCAGTCCGGCGGGGTCGCTGTGCTCGATACGAGGAGTGGCTTCGTGAAGGCGCTGGCCGGGTCCGCATACTCGGTTCTTCAGCCGCCCGGATCAACGATGAAGATCGTTACCGCCACGGCCGGGCTCGAGTCCGGCGCCGCGACACTCGACTCTTCCTATGACTACTTGACCGAGGCACCGGCCGACGGCCGGATGATCCAGAACGCGCACGGCGAGATCTGTGGCGGCACCTTCACCGAAGTCTTCGCCAACTCCTGCAATTCGGTCTTCGCACCGTTGGCCGAACAGATCGGCCCGGAAGAGATGACAGCGGTCTCAGAGCGCTTCGGTTTCAACCGTCCGCCCCAGGTCTGGGACCCGGAAGGACTGGCCCTGGTCAACCCGCCGGTACCTACGATTCCCAAGGCCGACGAATACGAAAGCGATCTGGGCGTTAGCGGCATTGGCCAGGGCCGGGTCCAGGCAACGCCGCTGATGATGGCGAGTGTCGCCCAGGCAATCGCCAACAAGGGTGTATCTCTGCCCACCCCGATTACCCGTGAACCGGAGCTTCAGCCGGATGCGGAGCCGGTCCGGGTGACCAGCCAGAAGATCGCCTCCCAGGTTGCTGACCTGATGGTTTCCGTGGTCACCTTCGGGACCGGTTCGGCCGCCGCGATCTCCGAAGGCCAGGTTGCCGGCAAGACCGGAACGGCCGAAGTCGGTCCGAGCGGAGAAGTAGATTCCGAAGGCGAGGACATCCTGATCGAGGACGCCTGGTTCGCCGGGTTCGCGCCTTCCGACAAACCTCGCCTGGCCGTCGCAGTGATGATCATCGACGCCAGCGGTGACGGCGGCACGGTTGCTGCCCCGATTGCCGGAGCGGTGCTCTCGGCCGGCCTGTAGCCGGCGGTTATTCGCTCTCGACAGGGGCGCCGAAGAACACGGCAGCGAGAGCGGCGACCGAACCCGCCGCAAGCACGATGCCCCCGACTGCGGGGAGCCAGAACCCAAGTCCGAAGCCAATCAGCGCGGCCAGGGCCCCGATCGCCAGTACTGACCACCAGTCGACCATCAACGGACCCGGGTGATTCCCGGCGGGCGCCGAGAGGATCACCCCGAGGATCAGGACCGCGATGCCGATCCCCGAGATCACTTCGGAAAAAGGACCGAGCAGCGCGAGAGCAGCACCGACTGCGGCAGTTATCTGGCCGGCGAACGCCAGCCTGTGGTCTTCCGCCAGGCTGGGGCTAGAGGTCAAGCTCGACGACGGCGGGGCCGTCTTCACCATCGATGAAAAGCTCGACCGGCCGGTTCTCGGCTGATTCACGGTCGATCAGGAAAAGCAGCATCGACGCCTGGATCGGGCCGACTTGTGCGGTCGAGTCAATCACCGGAAGGTTGCCTTCCGGCTCGACGACGGTTCCGGGCTGAAGGGCGTAGATGCTCTCGGTGGGAATGTTCCTGTACCGCTTGCCCGCAGTCGTTTCGATCTCGAACTGCTCCGGAATCGAAAAGGCCTCATCTTCGGATTCGTTGTGGATCTTGACGAACACGCCGATGTACATCTTGTCCCCGGGTGGCGGCTCCTTGCCGACCAGGTACTGGGAATCCTCGACGTCATTGATGTTCAGAGGCCGGGTGAAAAGCACGTTGTAGGAAAGCGAGCCAAGGTGGACTGGCTCCCCCTCGACGATTCCCGTCTTCTCCTCATGACTGGCGCCACAGGCGGATATGGCGAAGCCGGAGACAACTATTGCGAAGGCCAGGACGAGGCCACGGAACACTTTGCTCTTCGAAATTCTTTCCATCGCTGCGGGAGTCTATTCGGCCTTATCGGGACGTGCTGAGCGACACCTAGGCGACGCCGGTCACATGTCGGCTGCCACCGGCAACCGGCACATCGGCCTTCTCCGCACGACCGGACTCGATCGCCTCGCGGAGCCGCTGTCCGGCACCCTTCAGACGACGCCGGTGCCAGCCTGAGCCACCGGTCATGCGGTCGAACATTTTCGACATGCCGGTCGGCACCGTCCAGTAGCTGATGCGGACCCTGGTCACACCGTTCGGGGTTTCTTCCATCTCCCACTCGGTTCCGGTGGCCGTATTGTTGTAGCGGCCCGTCACCCCGCGTTCGGACACCCGGCGCGGAGACTCGGCAGAGGTGATCACCGAATCAGCCCAGGACTTCTTTCGCTTGAACTGCCAGCGGGCTCCGGCACCGATACCGCGCGATTCGAGGCGCAGCAGGTGGAACTTCCTGACCGAATCCCCGTAGAGGAACGGTCGGGTATCGAAGTCCATGAGGTATTCGAAGATCTCCTCACGAGGCACATCAATGTCAACTTCAGCGAATACGGGACCCATCGGGGCGGATTCTATGACCTCACCGGCGATAGGGTGTGGCGGTGTCCACGACCATCGCGATCCTCTCCCAGAAGGGCGGCACCGGAAAGACCACCCTGACCCGCTCGCTTTCCGAGGGTCTGCGCAATTCCGGCCTCTCGGTGCTGGCGATCGACGCCGACCCCCAGGGCAACCTTTCCGAGTATTTCGGCATCCCTGCGGACGCCTTCCCGACTCTCGGCGAGGTCCTCGCCGGCCAGGAGCGGGCCGTGGATGCAATCCACACCGGTCCGGGTGGCGGCGAAGTGATCCCGGCCAATCTGGGACTGGCCGAAGCCGAGTTGATGCTGGCCGGCAAGATCGGGCGTGAACTCACGCTCAGGAACGCCCTGCGTGAGCCCAAGCGTCACTTCGATGTGATCCTGATCGACTGCCCGCCTACCCTGGGTCTGCTCACCGTGAACGCTCTGGTCGCCGCTGACCGGGCGATTCTTTCGACACAGGCCGAACATTTCTCGGAGCAGGGTGCGGAACAGGCGATGGAAGTGATCGGCCTCGCCCGCGAAAACCTGAATCCGGATCTTCAACTGCTCGGGGTGCTGCTGAACATCGCCGACATGCGGACCAACCATGCCCGTACGACCCTGGAGACGATGAGGGGCGAGTTCGGGGGTCTGGTTTTCGACACCGTGATCCGTCGATCGATCGTATACCCGGAATCAGCCCGGGCCGCCAAGCCGATCTTCGAGTACAGGAAGCGCAAGTCTGTCGACTACGCCCGCCTCACGGTCGAAGTGCTGGAGCGCCTCGATTACCCGGCGGCACTGGCCGAAGCCAGAACTCTTCTCGCAGAACTCGAGAGCTAGGCCGGACCGAGAATCGCGGCCCAGACCAGGGCCGCCGATATCGCCAGGAACGAGGCGACGGCGAGGACCCGGTAGGAGGACTTCTTCTCGTTGGCCGGGTCGAAAGCACCCGGCAGGAAGAGCAGCGGATTCACAATCGTGCCGAAGATCAGCAGCCCGGCAAGCAGCGCGGGCGGGTCATCGAGGACCGTCCCGAGGGCGATCATGATCAGACCCATCAGCACATAGTCGAGATGTATCTGCAGAACGGCCCTTGGCTGTTTGAGGCCAATCCGGTGGAAAAAGTCCGGCCTCTCCTTGCGCAGGACCACGGCCCAGCCGAGCAGGCCGCCGACGGCTAGTTCGATCAGGCCGATCTGGACCAGGAGGTCCATCTAGAGCTCGGGGACGTCAGCTCCGAGCGGGCTGAAACCGACCCGCTGCACTGTGGCCCAGTCTTCGCAACGCTCCCTGAGCTGGGCGACGACGCCGCCGGTTTCCTGCCAGTTGGTCCAGACCAGGACGGTCGGTCCGGCCCCGGAAATGGTTGCACCGATCGCCCCCATTTCGCCGGCCTCTTCAACGATCTCCATCGACTTCGGGAAGAGATGCCGGCGACGTTCCTGATGCAGGCGGTCGTGAAGACCCATGCCGATCAGGTCGGCGTCCCCGCGACTCAGACCGAGCGCCAAATGGGCCGCAGAGGCAGCGTTGGCGACCGCGTCCTTGATCGGGATCTGGTCCGGAATCGCCTCACGGGCATGCCGGGTGGAGACCTCGGTATCCGGAATCACGAGGATTCCTTCGAGACCCTCCGGAGCTTCGATCACGGTCGCAGTCAACCTCGGGCCGGTAGTACAGACGACGAACCCGCCACAGAGCGCGGCTGCGACATTGTCGGGATGCCCCTCCAGCGCGGTGGCCCGCTCCAGCAGGTCCTGGCGCTCGAGTCCAAGCTCGAAAAGGTGGTCGGCCGCTACGAGTCCGGCGACGATTGCCGCGGCGCTCGAACCCATGCCGCGGGCCAGAGGAATCTCACCGCCGATCTGGAACGAAAGTCCGTCAGCGGAATGAAGGGTTTCGAATGCCTGGACCAGGAGGTTGCTCCGGTCGAGCGGAACGTCGAGGCCGTCGCAGGAAACCGAGAAGGTCCCGGTTTCCCTTACCTCGAGCTCGAGCTGGACGTCGAGGGCAACAGCCATCACGTCATAGCCTGGCCCCAGGTTGGCCGAGGAGGCAGGGACACGGACGAGTCGGTGGCGTTCAGTCACCCGGTGAACCCTAGTTGCTAAAGATCTACGGGTGGAACCGTCCTCCCCATCCTCCCCAGTCCATGCTCTTCAGATCACCGACCTCGTCAAGCGATACCCGACCGGAACCGAGGCACTGAAAGGCGTTTCGCTGGATATCGCCGACGGCGAGTTCTTCGGCCTGCTGGGCCCCAACGGCGCCGGCAAGTCAACCCTGATCCACTGTTCGACCGGGCTCGCCAACCCGACTTCCGGCTCGATCCGGGTGTTCGGCAATGACGCCGTCAATGACTACCGGGAAGCGCGCGAAGCGATCGGGCTGGCTCCCCAGGACATCAATCTCGACTGGTTCCTGACCGTCGAGGAAACCCTTGATCTCCACGGCGGGTACTTCGGGATGAACAAGAAACAGCGCCAGGAGCGGGTCGACGAACTGCTCGAATCGTTCTCGCTCGTCGAGAAGAGAAACGACCGCACCCGCGAACTTTCGGGAGGCATGAAACGACGGGTGATCCTGGCCCGGGCGCTGATGCACAAGCCGAGGCTGCTGATCCTCGACGAGCCGACCGCCGGGGTTGACGTCGAGCTGCGACTGGAACTCTGGCACTACGTACAGCAGGTGAACACCGAAGGGACGACCATCCTGCTGACCACCCATTACCTGGAAGAAGCCGAGCAGCTCTGCAGCCGGATCGCCTTCATCAACGACGGTCAGATTGTTGATCAGGGATCGAGCAGCGAACTGGCTGAAAGGTTCGGTGTAAACAGCCTCGAGGACGCCTACCTCGAGCTGGTCGGCCGCAAGGAACTTTCCCGTGCCCATGTCGGCGCCGACCTGGAGCCGGAGCTTTGAGTCCCTCGATGGTCCGCCTGTTCTCGCTGACCAGGCGTGAGGTGAACCGGTTCCTCAAGATCCCCCGCCAGACCATAGGCGCACCCCTGCTCGAGACCTTTCTCTACATCTCGATTTTCGGTGCCGCGCTCGGCTCGAGAGTCGGCGATCTCGACGGGGTCGACTATGTGGTGTTCGTGATTCCCGGCCTGATCATGATGGCCTTCGCGATCAACGCCTTCTCCAACAACTCTTCATCGATCCTCCAACAGAAGTTCCAGCGGGCAATCGATGACCAGCTCTCCTCGCCGGCCTCCCCCGGGCAGCTGCTGATCGCCTTCACTCTCGGTGGTTTCCTGCGGGGACTGCTTATCGCGATCATCACTTTCATTGCTGCCAGCCTGCTTGTCGACCTCCCCGTCGAGCATGCCTACATCCTCTTCCCCGCCCTCTTCCTGGTTGGCTGGTTCTTCGCCCAGCTCGGAGTGTTCGTCGGGGTCCGGGCCGAACAGTTTGACGATGTCTCCTTCGCCCAGACCTTCATTCTCCAGCCGCTGATTTTCCTCGGCGGCGTCTTCTATTCGGCTTCCCTGCTGCCCGAGCCGTACCAGACCCTGACCCACTTCAATCCGGTCTATTACATGATCTCGCTGGTCCGATACGGATTTCTGGGGGTGGCCGACATAAGCATCTGGCTCTCCCTGGGCATCCTTACGGTCGCCTGTGCGGCCATCACCCTCGTGAACTACCGCATGTTCAAGTCCGGCTACAAGCTCCGCAGTTGACGATCCTCATCGAAACGCACTTTGGCGGCAAATATCTCCGTCAAAGTGCATTTCGATCGGTTCAATCGGCGAGGGTGCCGTTCGGCCTCAGGACCTTCCACAGACCGCCGTTCAAGAAGACGTTGTGGCAGAAGACCTGACCGGGTTGCTCGTGCAGGTAGTAGTAGAGCGGCCAACCCCGGTAGGTCACCTGGGTTGCCCCGCCCCTCCGCTTGGTCGTGCCGAGCAGATTCTGCTTGGCGCCCCTTACTGCCCTGGGCTTTCCCCTGGTCAGCACCGGTGGCCAGGCTCTGGCGCAGGCTCCGTAACAGCGGCTCTTGCCTCCTGCGTCCCGGTCGAACTGATAGATCGCCTGCCGAGACGAGTTGTAGATCATCTTGCCGAAGGGCGAGCCGAAAACCGCAATCTTCTGGTTCTTCCCCGCGGCAAATCGGTTACCGGCTGAGGTCTCGGCATCGGAAATGGTGGCCTGTGCCCCGCCCGAGGCGGAAAAAGCCATCAGGACCACCAAAGCGAACGCACCGAACGTGCCTGCTATGCGATTAATCGGAACCAGCCTCCTCTTGGGGGTTGCTAACGGAGGATACGGGTCAGCGCTTGATCCGGATCACGATTTTCGCCACCGGGGACTTGTTGCCAAGCTTGTCGCTGGTCCTCACCTTGATCACGGTCTTGCCCTTCTTGCCTACCGTGCGGGTCTTGGGAACCGACTTGTTATTGAGACCCACTCCGGCCGAGCCGTCAGGGAGTTTGCGGTCGGGCTTGCCGACCACCTTTACCCGGACCGGACCCTTGAAGGCGCCCTTGACCCGCTTGCCCTTGAGCACGATCTTCGGCTTCTGGGGACCAGTGCGGTCAACCTTCACCGAACCACTTAGTTCCGAGAACGGAGTGGAAACAGTTTCAGCCGGCGAGATGTTCGTGCCCGGCAGGATTGTCGATGTACTTACCCGGTAGTTGTGGGTGCCCTGGGCTTGGTTGGCCATCGTCGCGGTGCTGTCGGCGATCGATTTCGGCGCCGCGGTAATCCAGTCATTGCCGCCGACTGCACGTCGCTGGACGACGAAGGTGGTGTCCGGCGCCTCGGTGCCGACCCACTTGAGCTGGAAACCACCGCGGTTAGCGGTTTTGCCAACCAGCATCGGCTTCGAGGGCCGCAGGCGCGCGAACTCCCGGGCGTCCTGCTTCAGGCGATCGGCATCCTCCTGGAGGATGAAGCCGGTGCCGACCATCGCGTCAGCCGCCTCGATGTACTGGGCCAGATAGTCACCCTGGTCGGCGTACAGGCCGTGGAGCTGCTCCGAGCTGAACGGAGTCGAGGATCCAAACAGCTGGCAGAAAGCGGAGAACAGACCGCCTCCGGGCTCAAGTGCGTTGACGCCGTCATTGGTGGCCGTGGGGACAGTCACGTCGGGGTAACGGATGCCGCCCTGGGCTATTCCGTACTGATCCCTCACGAGCTGGTTTGCTGGATCCGCCGGCATGTCCTGGTAAACGCCGCGAGGCGCGATCGGCGGGGCAACGCCGCCCCCCGACCAGCTGACCAACGCATTGATTGCCGCATTCTGGGTGTATGGCCACTTGACCTGGGACAGCGGGAACTTCTGGCAGCTTGCCGTTCCTTCGAACACGTCGCGGGTAAAGATGTCGTCGAGGTTGTCCCACGCGACGCGGGGCAGATGCGAACCGCCGGCGACTTCCCAGTGCCGGATCGACGAGGTGTCGGGGAGGTTGGCTTCGGTCCGCGGTGTCCGGTTCTCGGATTCGGTGATGATCCGGATCGCCTTCTTCGACCGGTCGGTCCTGAGTGGCGAGTTGCAGACAGTCAGCAGGTAGGCGTCGACGATGTCGTGGGTCGGATCGATTTCGTTGTAGTGCGTCGACAGCCGGCCGCAGGACTGCGACTCGCCGGAGGCGATGACTTTGGTCGCGGTGATGCCTCCGAGCGGGTCAACGCCGGTGCGGCCGCCCTTGAGGGCCTTGACTACCGAGGAGAAGACATCGTAGGAAAGGGGGTCGTTGTCGGGTGGGAGGTATCCCGGGTCGTTCGTTGGAAGGCCATTTCCTGGCGACGGGTCGGCGGTTGTGCCCAGAGATCCGTAGCGAGTGCCGTCGAGCTTCGCAGTGTCAAAAGCCTTCAGCGAATTGACGCCCGTGACCTGAGCGGTGACTCCGACAAAGGTGTAGCCGTTTCTGAGCAGGAAGTAAGGATCGCCGAGCCAGTTGAACTCGACGTCCTGGGTGGAAGTGACGTTGTTCCACTCCGCCACAACGATTCCGTTCGCATCGGCCGGATTGGCCGGCCTGCGGACGACAATCCTTGTCTTGAACGGGTATTTGCCGTCGTTGTGTGCTTCACCGGTGACGATCTTGTTAGCGTTTGTCTGATAATTCACCAGAGGGGTGTCGTAGCGGTAGCCCTCACCCTCAAGGAAGTACTCCTCCTCGACGTAGCCGTACTGGCCCAGGTCGATATCGGTCGCGAGGAACGGGTAGGAGTTCGCGCTCGTCGGGATCGGCCCGGATACGTTGGAAGTCGGGATGTCACCGAATGCGGCGGAAGCCGACCCGGCGAAAAAAGGCACCGAAAAAGCCGCTGCGATTGATGCGAACGCGTACCTGAAACCCCTGCAACTTCCCACTGAATCTCCTTTGTCCCTCGTTCCCGGATGAATCTCCGGCTGACGCTACAGACAGAAACCACCGGATGCCGAATTCGGTGCGGTCCGTCCGTCTACCGGGTAAAGGCGATCATGCCCTTCAAGTCGAAGGGAAAACCATGCTGGCAAAGAGCAAATACGACAACGAGTACATCGCGAGCTGTCGCAGGAATGCGGAAGAACAACTGGACCTCTGGACGAAACTGGTGAAGAAATCACCGGGACCGGAAGCGGACGACCTGGAGCCGAGGTTCATGTCCGACCTCGTGCTGGTGATGGACAGCTTCTTCGCCCACCGCACAAGAGGGGCTGAAGACAAGGACGGCAACCCGATCAACGAGGTGACCATGATTCGTGACTCCCTTCACGAGCACGGCGGAGTCTTCACAGGCAAAAAGACGATCCGGTACAACGTCGAGGACTCGGTGCTCGGGCAGAGCGAAGGCGACCGGATCAATCTGACGGCGGCTGACCTTGCGAAACTGGTCCCCGCCCACTTCGATGAAATGCTGGCCCGCTTCACCTAGTTGAAGACTGCTGCTTCGACTTCGCCGATGTCGTTCTGGCAGTTGATCACCGACGGGGCAGTGCCCAGAGCGGTATCCGGGTCCTTGAGGCCGTGCCCGGTCAGGACGCAGACGACGGTCTCGGGCTTGTCCATGCCTTCAACCGTGGGCAGGCCGTGGTTGAGAATGCCGGCTACCGAAGCGGCCGAAGCCGGTTCACAAAAGACTCCTTCATGCGAGGCCAGCCAGTGGTAGGCGTCGAGGATCTGCTCATCGGTGACTGCGGCGACCCTGCCACGGGAAGAATTGAAGGCGTTCATCGCTTCCTCCCAGCGGGCCGGATTGCCGATCCGGATTGCCGATGCGACCGTTTCCGGCTTGGCGACCGGGGAGCCGTCAACCAGGGGAGCCGAACCGGCCGCCTGGAAGCCGTAACAGATCGGGGAGGTGCCTCGTTCCTGGAAACCCTTCCAGTAGGCGGTGACGTTGCCGGCATTTCCGACCGGTATTGCCAGCGCGTCAGGGGCGTAGCCGAGTTCGTCGATCAGCTCGAAGGCCGCCGTCTTCTGGCCTTCGATCCGGTACGGGTTGACCGAGTTGACCAGCTCGATCGGGTTGCGCTCGGCGAGCTGCCGGACGATGGTCAGGGCGTCATCGAAGTTGCCTTCGAGCGCGACCACCCGGGCACCGTGCATCAGCGACTGGGCGAGCTTGCCGATCGCGATCTTGCCTTCCGGCACGATCACGGCGCCGCGAAGTCCGGCCCTCACCGCGTAGGCGGAAGCCGAGGCAGCGGTGTTTCCGGTTGAGGCGCAGATCACGGCCTTTGCGCCGCGGCCGGCAGCCCGGGAAACGGCGACAGTCATGCCCCGGTCCTTGAAGGAACCGGTCGGGTTGGCACCCTCTACCTTGAGCCAGACCCGGGCACCGACCCGCTCCGAAAGCCGGGGGGCTTCAACCAGCGGGGTTGAACCCTCGTTCAGGCTGACTACCGGATCACCCGGCTCAAGCGGCAAGCTGTCCCGGTATCTCTCGATCAGTGGTTGCGGCATTTCTTCCTAACCTGTGAATTCTTCTTCGATGACCCGGATGAACCGGGGCGCGGACTTGAGCGAATCGAGCTCCGCGATCTCGGCGACCGCCGCCTTGAACTCCGACTCGAGGCAGCGATGGATCACCATCACGAGCCGGGCATCGTCACCGAGTCCCCGCTGGACGACGCTCTTCACGGAGACCCCGCCGTCGGAAAGCATCTTCGCCACCTCGGCGAGCACGCCGGGCTCGTCAGCTACCTCAAGGTGAAGGTAGAAGGAGGAGGTGACGTCGGTGAGCACCGGCAGGTCGCGGTCCGCGGTGTGAGTGCGGGCGTTGCCGGCGGCGACCGAGACGACGTCACCGAGCACGGCGGCGGCGGTCTGCAGGCCGCCGGCACCGGGACCGGACATGGTGACCTCGGTTATCTCCGGAGCCTCGACCATCACCGCATTGAACGGCCCCTCGATCGGAGCAAGGGGATGGCCGGGGTAGAGGAAGCAGGGAAAGACGCGGACGGTGATGCCGTCGTTCAGCTTCTCGGCAACTCCGAGCAACTTCAGCGAGAGGCCCAGCTCCTTGGCGTAGGCGAGATCATCGGGCCGGATGTCCTCGATCCCTTCGAAATCGACCTGATCGAGAGTGACCGGGGTGTGGAAGGCCAGCCGGGCGAGGATCGCCATCTTGGCTGCCGCGTCGGCTCCGTTCACGTCCTCGGTCGGGTCGGCCTCGGCGTAACCGAGTTCCTGGGCGCGCTTCAGCACGTCCTCGTAGGAGGCACCGGTCGCGGCCATCTCGGAAAGGATGAAGTTGGTCGTTCCGTTGACGATTCCAAAGACCTTGTTGAACTCGACCGCGCCGAAGCTCTCCTGAACCACCCGGACCACCGGGACCACGGCCGCAACGGCGGCTTCGAAGCGGAGCTGGACTCCGACCTTCTCGGCCGCGGCGAACAACTCGGCCCCGTGCTGGGCCAGCAGCTGCTTGTTGGCGGTGACTACAGGCACCCCGGCTTCGAGGGCCGCCAGAACATGTTCACGGGAGGTGTCGGTACCGCCCATCAGCTCGACGATCACATCGGCGTCGGGAAGGATCTCGCCAAAGTCCCCCTGGCTCCGCGTCAAAACGCCAGTTACTTCCGGCCGGCGGCCGGTTGAAGCTTCGATCTGGTCGGCCCGTTCGGCAACCAGTTCGTCGAAGGCCGATCCCACGGTTCCCCGGCCGAGAAGTCCGATGCGAAGTGTTTCGCTCACATGTCCCTTTTCATCAGGTCGTCCCACGTTTCCCGCCGGACCACTACCTTCGCCTCGCCGTCTTCGCAGAAAATCACGGGTGGCCGCGGCATTCCGTTGTAGTTGTTCGCCATCGAGTGACCGTAGGCGCCGGTCGCCGGGGTAAGCAGAATGTCCCCCACCCGGGGGCTGGCCAGCTCGACATCTTGGATCAGGATATCCCCGGACTCGCAATGTGACCCGGCGACGGTGACCAGGGTGTCTGCGGGATCATCCGGTCGGCTCGGGATCACCGCCGTGTACTGCGCGTCATAGAGCATCGGTCTGAGGTTGTCTGACATGCCTCCGTCAACCGCGACGTAAGTCCTTACGCCAGGAATCTCCTTGACTGTTCCGATGCGATAGATGGTCACCCCGGCGGTCCCAACCAGCGAGCGGCCCGGTTCGATCAGGATCTTTGTCTGATCGCCGAAAACATCCCTGACCGCCTGAACCTTGAGGTTTACGTATTCCTCGATCGCCGGCGGAGAGTCCTGTTCGGCGTAGGAGATGCCGAGACCACCACCCAGGTCGAGGATCTCGCACCAGTCGCCGCGCAGTTCGCCGAGCGCCTCGACCGCAAGCCGGAAAGGCTCGATCTCGAAAATCTGCGAGCCGATGTGGAAGTGCAGGCCGACCAGGTTCAGCCTGTCGGATGCGAGCACACGGTCGATCGCCTTTGCGGCGGTGCCGTCTTCAAGGCCGAATCCGAACTTGGAATCAAGCTGGCCGGTCTGGATGAAGGAATGGGTAGAAGGCTTGATGCCCGGGGTCACGCGGATGAGTACGTCCTGGGAGTTCCGAAGCACCCGTTCACAGCGTTCGATCTCATCGAATGAGTCAACGATCAGGTGGCCCACCCCGTAGTCACCTGCCAGCCGCAGTTCGGCGTCGGTCTTGTTGTTGCCGTGCATGTAGATCTTCATGGGATCGAAGCCGGCGGTCAGCGCCATGGTCAATTCGCCACCGGAAGCTACGTCCACCGAGAGACCTTCCTCCGCGAAGAGCCGATAGGCGGCAGTCACGGGAAGTGCCTTGCTGGCGAAGAGCACTTCGAAATGATCGGTGTGGGCCGCGAATGCCTTCTGGTAGGCGCGGGCCCTGTCCCGCATCTCGGCGACCGAGAAGAGATAGGCAGGGGTCCCGAACCTTTCGGCGAGTTCGACCACGTCGCAGCCACCGATCTCGAGGTGACCGGCTGCGTTGGTGACTGTCCCGGCGGGGTAGGGCATCGCCGCTCATTCTTACGACTTCCGGCCTGAGACAACGTTTGGATACGGTTCAGGCCGTGGCAAGCTCAGGAAGACGGCCGATCAACGCACCGCCAGGGAGCCCACAGGCCGCCGGAGTGCCCTGGCTGGGCCTGTCGATCCTGCTGGTTCTGGTCCTGATCCTCGGGGCTTTCGTCGCCTATTTCTTCTTCGATGTCGGCGAGGACAACGGGGGCGGATCTACCGGCACAGTCTCCAAAGCCCCATCCGGAACAACCGGGGAATCCGGGATCATCGCGGGACAGCGTGGCGGCGCGCTCGGCTATCCCGCCGCCGCCACCCGGAACACCGCAAGGATCAGTGGCACCGACCCGGTGGACGTCTCGATCGCTGCCGCATTCGCCGCCTATCCGACCTCCGGGCCGGGCACTCCCCCGGCCGCCGTGACTGTGGTCGATTCCGCTGACTGGCAGTCCGGCGTCGCCGCAGCCACTCTGAGCGCCCTGCCGGTCGGGGCCCCGATCCTGCTCGCCCCGTCGGGAACTCTTTCGGCAGCCGGTGCCGACGCGCTCGCCCAGCTCAATCCCCTGGGCTCACCCGACACGGGGGAGAACCAGGTCTTCACCGTGGGCCAGGTGGCGCCACCAGCCGGATTCAAAGTCAAGCGGATAGATGGTTCCGGTCCCGCCGAGGTCGCTGCTGCGGTTGCCGCCGAGAAGGCCGATCTGGTCGACGGTCCGCCCGCCGCGTTCGTGGTCGTTTCTTCTGATGCCTCCGAATACGCCACTCCGGCCGCTACCTGGGCCGCCCGATCCGGTGATGTGGTGCTGTTCACCGGCAAGGACGAAGTGCCCGAGGCAACCCTCAACGTCATCAGGGAAAAAGCGAACAAGAACATCCCGATCTTCGTGCTCGGGCCAGCCGATGTGGTTTCCAGCAAGGTTCTGAACCAGCTCGACAAGGCCGGTGGCACCGTTGAACGGGTCGGCGGAGATGATCCAGAGACCGCCGCCGTCGAGCTGGTCCGCTACTCGAGCGGCCTCTTTGGATGGAACCTGAATGACCCCGGCCACGGCTACACGGTGGCCCGAACCGACCGGCCCATGGACGCAATTGCCGCGACAGCCCTATCCACGGGCGGCACCTGGCCTGCCCTGCTCCTGACCGACTCAACCGACGAACTTCCCCAGGTCGTCGAGGACTATCTGCTCGACGTGAAACCCGGCTACGAGACCGACCCGACCAGGGCGATCGTCAACCATGTCTGGATCATCGGGGACGAATCCCTGATCTCGGTCGACCAGCAGGCGCTCATCGATGACTCGGTCGAACTGGCTCCCGTCGATACATTGAGTGAAGGATGAGCGAAACCGAACACATCGGGGTCCTTGACTCCGGCCAGAAAATCACCCCAGAGGACATCCGCGAGCTGACCCATGCGGTGACCCCGCACTTCGCGCTGCAGGTCCGAAACCGGGTCCGGCGGCTGATCGAACCGCTGGCCACCGATGATCCTGCCCGGATCTTCGGCGAGCGCGAGATCACCCGGCTGGAAGGACTATCCCGTCACAGCGGACAGCCGGGCCCCGAGCAGGCTCACTGAACGGGAAGCAGGCCGATGGCGCTCAAAGAGGTAGCACCGGGGGTCGAACGGATTGGGCAGTTTCCCCTGCCGATGGTCAATGCCTACCTCGCCGGAGATGTCCTCTTTGACGCCGGCACCACCTGGGACCGGTTCCGTATCCCGCGCCAGATCAAGGACCGGGACCTTTCCCTGCTGACCCTGACCCACGTGCACCCGGACCATCAGGGCATGGCCAGGGATATCTGCCGCGACCGCGACATCCCCCTTGCCTGTCATGCCGAAGACGTCGACGCGATGGAGGGCCGGGTACCGGTTTCCGGCGAGCAGCTCACGAATCCGCTCGTGAAGATGCTCCAGTCTTCATGGGAGGGCCCTCCCCACAAGGTTTCCCGGGTTCTCGAAGAGGGCGACGAAGTCGCCGGCTTCAGGGTTTTCCACACCCCGGGCCACGCCCGTGGACACGTGGTCTATTTCCGCGAGTCCGACGGCGTCACGATCTGCGGTGACGTGATCCGCAACATGAACTACGCAACCGGCCGCCCGGGCCTGGACGAGCCACCGTTGATGTTCACCTACGACCCGGCCGAGAACCGCAGATCAATCCGCAAACTCGCTGCCCTCGAACCGAGCGTCCTCCTCCCCGGCCACGGCCCCGCGCTGACCGACATGGACGAGTTCCAGACCTGGGCCGCTTCACTGCCCAACGACTGACTCAGGCCGTCTGGCCGAAGACCTCGATGATTCGTTCGTTGTACTCGGTGATCTGCTCGTTCGGGATGAAGTAGGTCGGGGCACCGGGAAGGATCGCGTCACCGAACTGGGTAATTTCGGCGACCTTCTCCTTGACCTTGTCCGGGGTGCCAACCGCACAGTAGGTCTCGACCATCTCGTCAGTGATCGCGTCGGCAACTCCCTGCAGATCGCCCTTGCGAAATGCGTCGCCCGCGTCGGCCGCGTTCTGACCGTAACCATGCAGCTCGTACAGCGGCCAGTAGGTCTTGACCGTTGCATAGAAAGCCAGGGTCCGACGGGCCGCATCGAGGCCGCGCTGGTAGTCGTCGTCGATCGCCACGCAGATGCTCGGCAGGAACGTGAAGGACGACCGGTCACGGCCAGAGCGGGAAAGGCCCAGTTCGAAAGCCGGCACCATTTCCTGCTCGATCCACTGCGCCGTGCAGATGATGTGACCGATCAGTCCGTCGGCAACGTCGCCGGCCATGCGGCACATCCCTTTCTGAACCCCTGCCGTGTAGATCGGGATGTCGGCCCGGAGCGGCGGGGTGGAACGGAACCAGCCCTTGATGTCGAGGTCGTAGTACTCGCCCTTGTAGGCGACCGACTCACCGGCAGCCGCAGCGTGGATGATCGCCCGCACCGCTTCGATCGTCTCCCGAAGATGGGGTGCAGGCCGACCGTAGTTGGCGTTGTGCCAGGTTTCGTTCAGACGCTTCACGCCGGGTCCGAGGCCAAGGCGGAAGCGGCCGCCGGAGATCTCGTCGATGTCCATCGCGCTCATCGCCATGGTCATCGGACTGCGGACAAAGCCCCAGGCGATCGCCGTGCCGATGTCTATCGACTCCGTCCTCGCGCCAAGGAAGGTTGTCTGGGTGAAGGCGTTGCGAAAGATCTCGATCGCCCAGCCGCAGTCGAACCCGGCCGCCTCGGCCTTCTTTGCCAAAGCCGCCATGTCCTCCGGCGTCTCCCCTGTGATCCCGATCGAAACCTTCTCCATTGCCGTCATGTGCGGCAGCGTATCTGGACCCACTGAAACGGAAAAGCCCGCACCCCTCCGGGCGCGGGCTCTTCAAGTACCTCTGGTTCCGGCTACAGACGCTCGATTAGCGTTGCCGTTCCGATACCGCCGCCGCAGCACATGGTGACCAGGCCGAACTGCTTGTCCTGGCGTTCCAACTCGTGGAGCAGGGTGGTCATCAGGCGGGCGCCGGTCGAGCCGAGCGGATGGCCGAGAGCGATCGCCCCACCGTTGACGTTGACCTTGTCCATGTCGGGACTGAGTTCAATCTCCCAGGCCGCGACGACCGAAGCGAAAGCTTCGTTGATCTCGGTCAGGTCGATGTCATCCATGGTCATGTCGTTGCGCTCGAGAATCTTCTTCGTGGCCGGGATCGGGCCAGTCAGCATGATCACCGGATCGACACCAACCGCGGTCTGGTCGACGATCCGGGCGCGCGGCTTGAGACCAAGCTCGTCTGCCTTCTCCCGGGTCATGAGCAGCACAGCGGCGGCACCGTCTGAGACCTGTGACGCGTTGCCGGCAGTGACCTTGCCGT
>JAUPTY010000092.1 GCA_030917845.1 Actinomycetota bacterium
CAGGGTCGGTGACCTTGGTGATGCCGACGCTGGAACCGAGCCGGGAGGGCTTGACCCAGAGCGGGAACTCGAGTCCGAGCGCCTCCTCTTCCCACCCCGGGGTGAAGGCCTGGGCGAAACCGACCTGGGGGATTCCGTGAAAGCCGCAAAGGCGCTTCAGGGTCAGCTTGTCCATACAGACGGCCGAGGCGAGAACGTCGGAGCCTGCGTAGGGCAGACCGGCCGTGTCGAGCGCACCCTGGGTGGCTCCGTCCTCGCCGAAGGGACCGTGAAGGATCGGGAAGACGACGTCGATCGAAAGCAGGTCACCATCCACTGCCAGCCCCTCGCCGCCCCGGATCTCAACCGGATGTCCATCGTGGATCCAGGTCCCGGACTTCTCGATCAGGATGCGGATCACTTCATGGCCGGCGGCTTCGAGGCCTTCGGCCACGGCCTCACCGGAGAGCAGGGAAATCTCGTGCTCGCTGGATCGGCCACCGCTCAGGACTGCGACTCTCATCAGGCGGGAACGATATTCGGTCGGCTCACGGACGGCGGGACGGGCGAATCCGGAGCGAGGTCAGTCGACGCCAATGCCGCCGGAATCGCCGCCACCGGTGCCAGCGCCACCGGCATTGGGGTCATAGCTTCCGACCGTGATCACCACGGTGGATCCATCCGCCACCTGGGTCCCGGAGGCCGGGCTCTGACTGATCACCCTGCCGTCCTGGGGCTCGATCGAAGTGGCCTCGGTCTGGACGCTTGCAACCAGCCCGGCGGTCGTCAGTTCGGACTCGGCGTCGGACTGGGTCAGGCCGACCAGACTGGGCACCCGGACCCGGGTTTCCTCCGGCCCGGATGAAACGGTCAGGGTCACTGTGCTGCCCGGATCGACGCTGGTGCCCGCATTGGGCGACTGCCCGATCACTTCACCGGCCGGGCGGTCGCTTGGCTCCTCGCTTGAGGAGAAATCGAGACCGACCGCAGAAAGCTGCTGTTTGGCGGCGTTCAGTGTCTGGCCGACCACCGGTGGCACTTCGACCTGGGCGGCGCCGGTGGAGACCGTCACGGTCACCTCGCTCCCGCGCCGGGCCATCTCGCCCCCGGCGGGATCGGTTTCGATCACCAGCCCGGAATCGACATCGGACGAGGTCGCGCTCTCGACGCTGGCGCTGAAGCCTGCGTCCTCGAGTTCCTGCTCGGCGTCGGCCTGACTGAGGCCGGTCACGTCGGGAACCTCGGCCTGGCCGGGCCCGCCGCTTACCGTCAGATCAACCTTCGGGTTCGAACAGAAGAAGCTGAGAATGGTGCAGTCCTTGTCCGACTCTCCGCTCGGGTCCTGTTTGACGACCTGATTGTTCGGGACGGGCTGGTTCACCCGGGTTATCTCGCCGACATCGAACCCTTCGTCACTCAGTTTCGAGACTGCTGCGTCGAGATTGGTACCGGTCACATCGGGGACCTCGACCGTGTTGTCGCGGGTCGCGCCCCAGGCGATCAGCAGGCCGAGCAGCACGGCAAGGGCGATCAGGATCCACTTCCAGGGGTTCTTCTTTTCCTCGACCACGAGCACGCCCGGGTCCGCCTCGGCGGCGTCGAGCGCCGCGATAAAGCTGTCAGCGTCGGCAAAGCGGTCGTACGGTTCCCTCTGGAGGGCGCGCAGGACCACGGCATCGAGAGCCGGTGAGACCGCCGGGTTGTAGGCACTCGGCGGGACCGGTTCCTGCTGCATCTGCTTCAGGGTCACCGAAACCGCCGTCTCCCCGTCGAAGGGAACCCGGCCGGTCAGGCATTCGTAAAGGATGACCCCGATCGAATAGAGGTCTGACTGCGGGCTGACCTCGTAGCCCTGGGCCTGCTCCGGGGACAGATAGTGAACCGTGCCCATGATCGATCCCTCTTCGGTGATCTCCGAGATCCCGGCGCGGGCGATGCCGAAGTCGGTGACGGTTGCCAGCCCGGTCGAATCGACGATCACGTTGAGCGGCTTGAAGTCCCTGTGAACGACCCCGTGGCGATGGGCGAAACCTGCTGCTTCGAGAATCTGGCGGACGATCGCCACCGATTCGGGCGGGGTCAGACCGAGGCTGATCAGGTCCCTGAGAGTGCGGCCGTCGAGGTAGGCCATGGCGATGTAGTAGGTGTCGCCGACCTGGCCGCGGTCGTAGATCGAAACGATGTTGACGTGCTGCAGCGAAGCGGCCGACTCGGCCTCGCGGCGGAAACGGGCGATGAACTCGGGGTCACGGGCGTAGCGCTCGTGGAGCACCTTCAGGGCGACCCGGCGCGGCAGCTCGAGATCCTCGGCCAGCCAGACGTCGGCCATCCCGCCGGAACCGATCAGGTAATCGATCCGGTACCGGCCGTCAACCACCATTCCTTCGCTAAGCCTCATTCAGATCCCTTCTGCATCCCACGAACCTTCTCTTTTCCGGCCCCAAGTCCTGTTATTGGGTCGTTACTCGTCGAGCAATGCCTGCATGACGGCGGCGGCGATCGGTGCCGCCACAGTTCCGCCCTGGCCAGAAGTGCATTCCACCGTTGCCGCTACGGCAATCTGGGGATCGTCGGCCGGGGCGAAACCAACGAACCAGGCCTGGTTGGGCAGGCCGTCGCAGCGCTCGGCGTCCGGGACCTCGGCGGTGCCGGTCTTGCCGGCAACGTTGACTCCGGAAAGCGCCGCTGCGGTACCGGTGCCTTCATTGACCACATCGGTCATTGCTTCGGTCAGCTGGGCCGCTGTCTCCTCGGAAATCACATCGGACTGCTTCTCCGGATCCATCGTCTTGATCGAGCGACCATCCGCATCGAGGACCTCGGACCAGATCCGCGGCTTCATCAGGGTGCCACCGTTGGCGATAGTGGCTGCGACTTCGGCCATCTGGATCGGCGTGGCGAGCAGCCGCTCCTGGCCGATCGCGAGACGACCGACGTCCATGGCGTCCTCGCCGGTCAGCAGGGTGTCACCGTCGAAAACGCCGGAAAGTGACATCTGGCCTTCCGGCAGATCGATCTGGGGCTTGGCGTTGAAGCCGAACCTCGTCATGTATTCCTCGAGGGTCCCGGTTCCCAGTTCCTCGCCGAGCTGGCCGAAGTAGGTGTTGACCGAGAAGGTGAGAGCGGTGGTCACATCGATGTCGCCGTAGTCACTGCCATCCGAGTTGGCCAGGGGATTGCCCTGGACCTCAATCGTGGCCGGCGAGTTGATCGTGTCGTCGAGGCTGATCGCCCCGGAGTCGAGTGCCGCCGCAGCGGTCACAAGCTTGAAAGTTGATCCGGGCGGATACTGGCCCTGGGTCACCCGGTTCAGCAGCGGCGAACCCGGGTCCTGGTTCAGTTCCCCGAGGTCGAAGGGAATCGAGTTCGGGTCATAGGGCGGCTCGCTGACCAGGGCCTTGACCGCGCCGGTATCGGGTTCAATCGCCACCACCGCGCCGGGCTGCCCGCCGAGGGCGTCAAATGCCGCCTGCTGGGCTTCCGGGTCGATCGAGGTGCGGATGTCATTGCCGATCGGATCCTTGCCGCGGATCTGGTCGAAGATCGAGGCGAACTCGTTGTCATCACCGATCAGCTCGGAGTTGTGGAAAGCCTCGAACTCGGAGTTCCCGAACTCGACGAAGCTGTAGCCGATCGGATGGCCGTAGGTGCCGCCTTCCGGGTAGTCGCGCACGTACCGGAGCGAAGGTCCGCTGCCCTTCGCCACCGAGCGGGCGATCACGGTGCCGTCGGCAGCAAGGATCCGGCCCCGCTCGATCTTCTGGGCGTTAAAGAGCGGCCGCTTGTTGACCCGCTCGTTCTTCAGGTTCTGGGCGTCGAAGACGGTCCAGTTGGACGTGAACCCGACCAGGACGGCGAACGAAACCGCGATGAAAGCGAAGAGCTTGACAATCCGGTCATTCATCGCTCAGATGCCTTCCCGGGCTTCACGCCTGGCCTTGTTCGAGATCAGCAGGAGCAGGGCAAGCAGGATGAAGTTGGCCAGAATCGAGCTGCCGCCATAGGAGACCAGCGGCAGGGTGACACCGGTCAGGGGGATGACCCGGGTGACGCCGCCGATGATCACGAAGGCCTGGATCGCGAAGACCGCGGTCAGTCCGGTCGCGAGCAGCTTCGAGAAGCCGTCGTTGGCGATCAGGGCGGTCTTGAAACCGCGGGCCGCGATCAGCAGGTAGAGGGCGATGATCGCGCAGCCACCGAAGAGTCCGAGCTCGGAGGTGATCAGGGTGTAGATCAGGTCAGTCTGGGCCGCCGGCAATAGCGGTGCCTCGGTCCCGGGTATGACCACCATCGCCTGGGCGAAGCCCTCGCCGAATAATCCGCCGTCGGCCATTGCGAACATCGACTGCAGTACCTGGTACCCGGCACCTGAAGGGTCCTGGTAGGGGTCGAGCCAGATGTCGACCCGGTCGGTGACGTGGGGAACGGTCTGGTAGATCACCCAGGCGCCGGCGAGGAACATGCCCATGCCGATGATCACGAAGGAAAGGCGCCCGGTCGCCACATAGATCAGGGCGAGGAAGGCGGCGAAGAACATCAGCGAGCTGCCGAGGTCGCGGATGAAGATCAGCATGAACATGGCCGCTCCCCAGACCACCAGCAACGGACCGAGATGCTTCAGCGGCGGGAAGGTGATCCCGAGGATGCGGCGGGCTCCGACCACCAGCAGTTCCCGGTGTTCGTTGAGATAGCTGGCGAGGAATACGACGATCCCGATCTTCGCCAGCTCGGCTGGCTGGAAGGCGATCGGGCCGAGCTTGATCCCGAGGTAGGCACCGTTGACCTGGGATCCGATCAGGGGTACCCGCGGTGCCAGCAGCAGTCCCAGACTGATCAGGGCGATCGTGTACCGGTAGCGCTCGAGAACCGAATAGTCCTTGAGGAAATGGATGACCGCCGCAAAGAGGATCAGTCCGATCACGAACCAGTTCGCCTGGTCGCGGGCCAGTTCGTTCCCGGTCTCGGAATCGAGCCGGTAGAGCATGACCAGGCCGATCGCGGTGAGCAGGGCCATCAAGGGGAAGAGGTACGGGTCGGCGTCGGGCAGCCGGATCCGGATGTAGATGTGGGTGGCGAGACAGATCGCCAGGAAATAGAGCCCGTAGGAAAGGCTCAGGTTGGTCAGCTGGCTGTCGTTCTGCGCGAAGACCGCGGCAAAGCCGAGGGTCAGTAGCAGGGCAACCGGGACGAGGGCCAGAAGTTCCCGATTACGGGAGGCACTCACCCCGTCAGGCCCTCACTGCTCTCGATGTCTTCAATCAGCGAGGTTGCATCGTCCTCGGAGCGAAGCGAATGGTCGGTCACCGAGCGCTGCCGCTGCACCGGAAGTGACTCGGTCTGGATCGCGGTCGAGTACTTCAGCGAGTAGAGATCGATGCCGAAGGGAAGCTCGTAGGGCAGCCCGCGATACAGGGCGACCCGGCCGGCCGGGTCGGTGCCGAGGAACCAGGCCTGGCGGGTCGCGAAGAAGAGACCGGCGACCAGAACGAAAACTATGGCGACTGCCGCAAGAACCCCGGCGATCGCTCGGCCCACGCGACGAGGCGGTCGGTCAGCCTCGCGTTCGGCCCGGCGGGCCCGGCGGGCTGCGCCGGAGCGGATCAGGGTCGGATGCTCGTCCCGCGCCAGCGGCTGGGCCGGGTCCTCGACCTGGAAGACGATCGCGGTGATGTTGTCCCTGCCGCCGGCCCGGTTGGCTTCGTCGATCAGCGTGCGGACGGCGGCGTCGAGGCTGGTCGCCCCCATCAGGATCTCGCGGATCTGCTCGTCGCCGATCATCGTGGTCAGGCCGTCGGAGCAGAGCAGGAAGATGTCCCCGGGTTCCGATGGCACGGTCGCGAGGTCGGCCTGGACTTCGGGTTCGGGACCGAGGGCCCGGGTGATGATCGAGCGCTGCGGGTGGTCCTCGGCCTGTTCCTCGGTGATCTGGCCGCGGCGGCGCATCTCCTCGACCAGCGAGTGGTCCTTGGTCAGCCGCTGAATGATCCCGTTGCGCAATCGGTAGGCCCGCGAGTCACCGACGTGACCGATCACGACCCTCTCGTTGTCGGAATCGACCGCGGCGACGGTGATCGTGGTTCCCATTCCGGCGAGCGAGGCATCGGCATGAGCCTGGTTGTAGATGTTGCGGTTTGCCTCGCCGATCGTCCGTTCGATCGACTCTTCCGGATTGCCGCCGGGGAGTCCGGCCTGGAAGGCCTGGATCGCAGTCAGTGACGCGACCTCGCCGGCCTGGGCGCCGCCCATGCCATCGGCGACCACGAAAAGCGGGGCCCGGGCTAGGTAGGAATCCTCATTCGCCTGCCGCTGGCGTCCGACATCACTCCGCTCGGAATGTCCCGAAACCCTCAGCATCTTGATGTCCTTGAGCTACTCATGGGCGGTCCAGTTCAAACCTGAAGGCGGTGTCACCGATCTCGATCATGCTCCCGTCCCGAAGTTCGGCTTCCGATGTGACTGCGCCGCCGTCGAGAAGGGTGCCATTGGTCGAGTTCATGTCTTCAAGGAAGTATCGGTCACCGCGAGGGTAGAGCCTCGCGTGAAGTCCGGATGCATACCGGTCGGTGAATGAGACATCGGCTTCACCGGAGCGGCCCAGCGTCACCCCGCCGAAGACGTCAAACCTCGTACCCGCCTCGAGGCCTCCCCCGCGCACGACCACCAGCCAGGAGTCGTAGGAGCCGA
>JAUPTY010000093.1 GCA_030917845.1 Actinomycetota bacterium
CTGCTTCACCTTGATGCGGAGGACCCCGAGAAGGACATCAGCCTCTACATCAACTCGCCGGGTGGTTCCGTTTACGCGGGCCTCGCGATCTACGACACGATGCAGTTCATCAAGCCCGATGTCCAGACCATCTGTGTCGGCATCGCGATGAGCATGGGCGCCCTGCTTCTCGCCGGCGGCGCTCACGGCAAGCGGATGTCGCTGCCGAACTCGAAGATCCTGATCCATCAGGTCTCCTCCGGATTCCAGGGCCAGGCTTCGGACATCGAGATCCACGCGAACGAGATCATCGACACCCGCAGCCGGCTCGACAAGATCCTCGCCAAGCACACCGGCCAGGACCTCGAGAAGATCACCCACGACACCGAGCGCGATTACTTCATGAGCGCTGACGTTGCCGCCGAGTACGGCATCATCGACCGGGTGATCGAACACCGTTAGGAGTCACATCTCCTTCCGCGGAATCCTTTCCGGAGCCGTCGCCTTTCTGGCGGCGGCTCTGCTTTTTGCAGGGTCGGCGGGAGCCGCCCCCGATCCCGGCTTCCGCCTGAAGGCCGGGGGAGTAACTCCCAGGCAGGCAATGCCCTTCTCGGTTGACCCGATCCGGGTCCACCTCCGTTTCCGGGCGGATCGCAGCCTCAGGGTCGCGATCCGCATCTACCGAATCAGCTCAGGCAGGGCGAGGATCGTCCGCCGGATCGTCACCGGCCGGCTCGCTCCCGGCCGCTGGCACCACCGGGTCTGGGACGGGCGGACGCAGCGCGGTCGCTTGGCCCCAGCGGGCCGGTACAGGGCGCTCGCAGGGCCCGTGAAAGGCCCGTTTCGCGGCCTTGGATGGTTCCGGCTACACAGCCACCTTTTCCCGGTTGGCGGACCCCACGGCACTCGGGGCTACATCGGTGAATTCGGTGCGCCCCGGGTTGACGGTAGAACCCACGAGGGCTTTGACATCACAGCCGTCTGCGGGACACCACTTTTTGCAGTCCGCGCGGGGACCATCCTCAAGAAGGCTTACGACCCCGAGCTCTACGGCAACTACGTGGTGCTGGAGGGTGAAGGGGAGAGGCGGACCTACAAGTACTCGCATCTGCTCCGCCCGGCACCGGTCCGCGAGGGCCAGCGAGTGAGGGCCGGCCGCCGGCTCGGCTCGATCGGGCAGACCGGAAACGCGGCCGGCACCCCATGCCACCTCCACTTCGAGATCAGAAGCCGCGGCAGACTGCTCGACCCCGAGCCGCTGATCAATTCCTGGATGTGACCGTCCGCTGCTGGAGGGTCAGCGGCTATAGCGCCGCTACCGACTCGACCAGAGCGTTGCCGATCACTTCCAGATGTTCTGCCTGGACGGTGAGCGGAGGTGAGGCAGCCACGCCCCGGCCAAGCGGCCTGACCAGCACGCCCCGGCTTCTCATTTCGAGCGCCAGGCGCACCGGCGCTCCGGGGTCGCTGTCCATGACCGGAGCGGCAATCTCGACCGCGGCAAGCAGCCCGGTACCCCCGCGAACCTCTCCAACTGCGGGCGACCCGGCAACCCGGCTCATCTGATTGAAAAGCTCGGCTTCGAGTTCCTGGCCGCGAGGCAGAAGCTGCTCTTCCTCAAGGATCCGGAGGTTCTCCAGGGCCGCAGCGCAACAGGTCGCGTGACCGGCGTAGGTGGCACCGTGCCGGAAGGGAGGGGCATCCGCGTCGTCCCAGAAGGGGGAGGCGATCGCGGCGGAGGTGACCACCCCTCCCAGCGGCAGATAGCCACTTGTTACACCTTTGGCGAAAGTGATCATGTCCGGCACCACACCTGGCCATCTCTCGATTCCATACCAGGTGCCGAGCCTGCCGAAAGCGCAGATCACCGAGTCGACCACCAGCAGCACTTCCCGTTCACGACAGATCGCCGCAACCTCTTCGATGTAACGGTCTGGGGGCGGATAGACGCCGCCGGCCCCGATCACCGGCTCGAGAAAGAAGGCCGCGACTTTCCCGGCGCCAACCCTGTCGATCTCGGCGCGAAGTTCTTCCGGGTCCTCGTGGGAGACCACCGAGACTTCCTCGACCAGACCACCGACCGCGGCGCGATTCGGCGGGATGCCCGCGAGACTGGTCCCGAAGCCGTGAGTGCCGTGATATCCGTGGACCCGGCTGATCAGGTGATGACGTTCATCCTGACCTCTCTCATGCCAATAGCGGCGGGCGAGTTTGGCGGCAGTGTCAATGCTGTCGCCACCGCCACTGGTCAGAAAGATCCGGGCGTCCTCAATCGGTGACAGTTCCGAGAGCCGCCGCGCCAGCTCTTCCGCCGGGGGGTTGGTGAAATCACCGAAGGTCGAATAAGCCTCCAGCTTCTCCATCTGTTCGAGGACGGCTTTGCGGATTGATTCGCGGCCGTGACCTACATTCGAATACCAGAGGCTCGCAGTAGCGTCGAGGTAGCGCTCACCGTCGTTGTCCCAGACCCATACGTCCTCGCCACGTGTCAGCTCGAATTGCTCGTCCTTGACCTTGCCCATCTGGGCGAAGGGATGCCAGAGGCGGGTGCTGCTGTTGCCGGTCATGCCTCGACCATACCCGAACCCGGCTGCCAGAAAGAAGGGAGACCGGTTGGCGCCGAACGGCTCATCGCCAACCCGCGCGACAGGTCCATCGCGATCCGGCCTCCCGGGAAATCGCGCCATTCGAAACTCCGATCAGGACCTTTTGGGAACAGCTGAAACGTCCGTCCCGGCGACTGTAGGCATTCTCGACGACAAGGCACCGATGGCCCGTGGCGTTCGGCTGACACCACCTGACGTCGTAGCTCTGGCAGGGCCGCCAGTCGAAACAGTCGGGCTCGAGATAAAGCCAGGCGTTCTCGCGGGCGGCAAGGCCTGAGAGCCGGGAAGGAGCGGTCGCTCCGGAGCCGAGCACCGAGATCCCGTACTCGCTATTGACGAAGTCGGCAATGGTCGATCTGATCGGGTCAGCGGCCACCCGGGCGTAGACCCCCGGGAAGTACTTGCCGGCGCAGCCTTCGCCGAAGGAGGTGACGCCAACCAGGCGCGGAGTCCCATCGGCCGCATAGGCCACCATCGGTCCTCCGCTGTCGCCCTGACAGGTATCGTGACGCCCCAGAGCGCGACCGGCGCAGGTCTGGGTGGCCCGCCTGAAACCTCCCTGATCCCGGTAGGCGCGGCTGCAGGCCCAGTCCGGAAGCAGGGCGACCTGGGTAGACCGCAGAAAATTGGTGCCGAAGGGGTCTCGCGAAGTGACTCCCCAGCCGCTGATCCTCGCGAGTCGACCCGGAGCCCAGAGCGCGCGCTCACCGGCACCCGCTATGGCGATCGGAGTTCCGGACGCGGGTGAGGCCAGGACTACGAGGGCGACATCCCACTGCTGGCGCCCGTCGTAAAGCGGCCGGCCCTGGTCGTCGACCCAGATCACCGAATCCGCCACGGCAGAGCTGGACCCGCTGGTCTCATCGTTCAGGGCGCTGCGCCCGGAAACCACGCGGTAGGAGGAGACGGGAATCTGACGACCCCCTTCGACCAGGCAGTGCGCGGCCGTGACCACGATGGTTGGCGCAACCAGGGTGCCACCACAGAACTGTCGCTGGAAAACCGTCCCGCGACCGTTCTCGACCACAGCAACCTGCCAGGGCACCCGCGAGATCGCAGTCTTCGAACCGCCGATAACACTCGTGGTAGCCCCCGGTTGGCTGTTTCCGGAGCTTTCGAGCCGGGGTTCGGAGCCGGCAGGTTGCCCGGCCGACGCCGCAGGCTGGATCGCGAGCAGACAGGCGGACACGGTGCATGCGATCAGGACCGCAGCCAGCAGGGCCCCGCTCGGAAAGTGTTTTCGGACTGCAGTGTTCAGGGGTTCGCCCTTTCGGCGAGGGATTTGGCGCAGTCGACGATCGTTTCCTCGACCGGGCGGGTCTTGACGCCGAGGACGGTCTCGGCCCGGGTGGTGTCGAAGTCGCTGCGCCAGCCGATGTCGCCGATCAGGGCGCGGACTCCCGGGTCGAAGATGCCGAGGATCCGGACGACCGGCTTGGGAACAGTTCGGGTCGGGGCCTTCTTTGCGATGTCCGGCATCTTCTCCCGCAGGATCTCCGAGACTTCGAGCAGCCAGAGGAAGGGGCCCGAAGCGATGAAGCGCTGGCCACCGGCTTCCGGCTTTTCCATGGCGGCGATGTGAGCGGCGGAGACGTCCCGGACATCGACCCAGCTGAACCCGATCCGGGGAACCCCGGGCATGCCGTCCAGCAGGCGCTGGATGCCTTCAAGCGAGAAGGAATCGTCATCAGGCATGACCGGACCGAGGATGGCGCTGGGGTTGATCACCGCTAGCTTCTCCTTCTCGCCCCGTGAATCGACAAGTGACCAGGCCGCTTCTTCGGCCAGGGTCTTCGATTGGGCGTAGGCGGCGACCGTCTCCACGTTGGTCCAGTCATCTTCCGTGTAAGCGTCGCCCTTGGGGGTGCCACTGCCCCGTATCGCCGCCACCGACGAGGTCATGACCACGCGTTCGACTCCGGCATCGAGGGCCGCGGTGATCACCCTGGTCGCCCCGTCGACCGCAGGCCGGATCAGCTCCTGGGGATCCTTCGGCTTTGAAGGGGCAAACGGTGAAGCGATGTGGAGCACATAGCGGCAGCCTTCAACGGCTTCGGCCCAGCCCTCATCCGAGGCAAGGTCCGCTTCGAAGAACTCGATCCCGGCCGGGCGGCCCACCTCTGCGGAAACGTTTTCCTCGATCCGGGGACCCTTCGCGGCATCCCGGACGGTGGTTCGCACCCCGTATCCCCGTTCCAGCAGATCGACGATGACCCGCCCACCGAGGAAGCCTGAGCCCCCGGTGACCAGAACCGTTCCCTTCGCGCCTTCAGTCGCGGTCATGTGGGCAGTCTAGGCTGCCCGCATGAAAGGGATCGTGGATTTGTCAGCACCAATCGAGTCAGGACCCGAGGGTGCCCCCGATGTTGTGCGGGTCGATGTCGACTACACACCGCATGAAGAGGGGGCAAGACAGATCGAAGCCCTCTTCGGCGTCGGACCTGAATTGCTGCGGGACGGCGAGGGCTGGGCGGTGGACACCTTCACCCTCCTCGGCACCCACAGCTCGACCCATGTCGACGCGCCCTGGCATTACAACTCGACGATCCAGGGCAAGCCAGCCGAGACGATCGACCAGCTCCCGCTTGACTGGTTCTTCCGGCCCGGCTTCGTGCTCGACTTCCACGAACGGGCCGACGGCGAAGTCATCGACGTGGCCGACATCGAGCAGGAGCTGGACCGGGTCGGTTACGAGATCGCAGAGCGGGACATTTGCCTGGTTCGCACCGGCTGCGACCAATACCTCGGCACCATCGAATACATGGCCCACGGACCGGGCGTTACCGCCGCGGCGACTCAGTGGCTGTATGACCGCGGGGTCCGGGTGATGGGGATCGATGCCTGGGGCTGGGACAGACCCCTCTGGATGCAGGCCGAGGAAGCGAAGGAGAAAGGCGAGGCCGGGATCTTCTGGGAAGCGCACCAAGCCGACATTCCCTACCCACAGATCGAGCGACTCGCCAACCTCGACCAGCTGCCTCCGCATGGTTTCACCGTAGCCTGCTTCCCCCTGAAGCTGGTTGGCGGAAGCGCCGCCCCGGCACGGGTGGTCGCAATCCTCGACGAGTAGAACCGGGTACGAATTAACCCCGGTATACGGGGTTAATTCGTACCCAGATCGGCTTCAGTTGGACGGGAAGCGGGCTTCGAAGGCCTTGAAGTCCTGAGCCTGGTCGGCTAGTGCGGCCTGTTTGGTCGCCGGATCAAGGAAGGAACAGCGCAGCCCGTCGTTGGCGAATTTCTTCAAGCGCCGGTAGCCGAAGCCGTGCTCGCGGACTGCCTTGGCGTACTGGGAAGTCAGGTCGGTGCGGGAGACCCCTTCGTCGTCGGTCGAGAGGGTGACCTTGACCCCGGCCCACACGTAGTCGGTGATCGGATGGCGTCGGCCATACAGCTCAAGGATCTGCTGGTTCGAAGTCAGGTTTGCCTCGAGACAGACTCCCTTGCTCTTCATGCTGCGCAGGATCTGGTCAGGATTTCGTTCCCAGCGCAGGTCCGCACCGTGCCCGATCCGGTCGGCACCGGCCACGTTCACGGCCTGCCGGATATGGAAGCGCAGGTTTGAGGGAGGAACCAGTCCGGGAACCAGCTCGCCCGCGTGCAGGGTCACTTTCTCGCCCGGATAGACCGAACGGAGATACCGGACCATCTTCATGTGGAGCTCGTAGTTGCCGAGCGAGTAGGCGGCATCCTCAGGCTGGACCATGTTGAGCCCGGCCCAGCGCGGGTCGGCCTTCATCAGCTCGAAACCGAAAAGGAGCTGGGCGAAGACGACAGCCGGCGTCTGGTTGCGAAGCACCTGGACGTCGAAATTGACCAGGACATCACAGCCCGGGGCGGGATCCTCCGTCTCGCAGCCCATCCGGACCCAAGAGCCCGAGATGGCCGCCGTGGCGGTCTGGCCGGCTGCCGGGATTGCATTCCCGATCCCCGCATCGATCATCGCCTGGCGCATGGTTCCGAAGTCGGGGTTGTAACCGACCTGGTTGGCGATCGCCAGCGAGGCGCCGAACTGAGGGGTTATCAGCGGCTCGATGTACTGGACGTTCTGG
>JAUPTY010000094.1 GCA_030917845.1 Actinomycetota bacterium
AACCCTGGGCCTGAGCGACGTTGCGTCCACAGCGCCAGCAGTAGACCGCTCCCCGGGCGTGAAGTGATCCGCATCCCGCGCAGATTCCAGCCGCGCCGGCCTCCTCCAGCCGGGTGACCCGCTCGATTTCCGCCAGCTCGGCGTCGACGACCTGAAGCTTCGCCGCCATTTTCGCCAGCACGTCCAGGCGGAAGTAGTCACGGGCCGCCATCTCGTAGGCCGCCCCGCCAAGGTCCCACTGCATTTCGGTGAACTTGGTCCTCAGCTCATCACGACGCTGCTCGAGAACGGTCTTCGGTTTGTCCGCCGGGGCCTGTGGCGGAGCGGGTCTGCCGGGCAGTCTGAAGTTCGCCATCAGCCGATCTCCACTGCGCCACCGGAGCCGCCGCCGGGAGCCTTGTTGTCTTTCGGTGGAGCTTCGCCGGGGGTTTCGATGGTCGGAGGCAGCTTCTTCTGGATCTCCTGGTACTCCTCGGCCGAGGCATTGTCGATTTCCTCCAGGGCTTCCTCGCTGGCCTGAACCGGGGCTGTGCTTTCGCTCTCACCGTCTTCCTGAACGATTGATGTTTCGCCTTCTTCTTCTGCAGCGCCGCCGTTCCCGCCCTTCGCTTTAACCGGGGTCGAGGCTTCCGCCGCGACTTCGATCACCTGGGCGTCGGGGAAGCTGGCGGAGAGCGAGGTCAAGGCCGACTCCGCTTCGGCCTTCGACGCATACTCACCGGAGTAGAAGACGTAGTTGCCGGCCGGGAGGGTTCCGAACTCATCCGAGTCGAGGACTCCGACTTCGCTTGCTCCCTGGGCGGCCAGATCGGTCTTGGTCGCCTCGACCATGGTCGTGTCGGTTCCTTCCTTGGAAAGGGTCGCGAGTTCAATCGTGAAACCTTCCTTGCCAGCCGGCCAGTCCGCCTCGAATGCGACGTTGACATCAGTTGTGGAAGTTGAGCCGGGCGTCGTGGACGAGGGCAGGCCGGTGGCGGCGACGATCGGGGTCTGCGTGCCGCTGTCACCTCCACCCTGCTTGCCGAGCAGAACACCGAAGAGCAGAATCAGGGCGAAAGCCATCAGCCCGGCAGCTGCCATCAACGGGGTGACTTCCCTTACCGGCCTCGGGTCCGGATCCTGACCGCCCATGGAGTAGGCGGGAGTTACAGGGGGTGGCGGTGGCCCACCCGCCGGCAACCCTGGCTGTTCCGCTTCGGCCCGCGGGCCGAGGTATTCGTCGAACTCGACCCGTGGACCACCGCGGCGCTGGCCACAATCGAGGCAGTAGCGCTGGTCCGTGGCCATCGGATGCCCGCAGCCCGAGCAACGCACCTGCTCCGGCGACTTCGGGGGGTTCGCCAGTGCGTTTCCGGCGGTCGGCCTGAGGCCCGCAGTCGACGGCTCGGGCGGTTTAACTCTGGTTTCTTCAGCTGTCCTCACTGTTCTCAGCTCCTCATTCGAAGGTTGTCGGAGGTGCGAAGACCTCGATGTTTGCGCCAGTCGGATCCCCGATGAAATAGATGCGGTAGGGCTCAGGCTTGCCGTCTGCTTTCAGTTTCGGGATCAGTCCGCGTCCGGCCGCGACGATCTTGTTGCCCTTCAGCGCAACCGCCGAAAGCAGCAGGTCGATCTGTTCGACGGACGAACGGTTGGTTACGGTGCCACCTACGAACTTGCCGGAGGTCGGGTCGAGCTCGAGGGTTGGTTCGGACACTTCCATCTCGGGGACCTGTGCCGGGTATTTGCCCTCGGGAGTCCCGATCTTGACTTCGAAGCTGGCCGGTTTGCCGGTAGCAAGCACCTGGTCGTTGACCCAGTAGGAATCCGTCGAGGGCCCGATCAGGCCGATGCCTAGCAGGCCGGCCTCAAGTCCCTCGATGTTGTTCTTGTAGACCGACTTGCCGTTCGGGCCCTTGACGTTCAGGACGATCGGTATGTCAGCCTGGCCCTGGCCGGATTCGTTCCTGACCTTGAGCACCACGGCACTTCCGTACTGGTCGGTCAGGAGCTGTCGATCCAGCAGTTTGATGTTCTGGTTCTCCGCACCGATCCTTACCTTCTCGACCTTTGCCAGGTCGCCACCGTTGGCTTCCAGCTTCGCGCTCTTGCTCTGGGTTGACTCGCAGCCGGCCAGCAGGACGGCCACGAAAAGGATCGCCACTGCTGCCACCGTGCGGGTCATCCGAAATCCCCCCGCACATAGTCCTTGGTTCTTTCTGCTTTGGGTGCCTTGAACACCTGCTCGGCGGTTCCGTACTCGACCAGATCACCGAGGTACATGAAAGCCACCCGGTCAGCAACCCGCTCGGCCTGCTGGAGGTTGTGGGTGACGATGACGATCGCGATGTCTTCCTTGAGCTCCACGATCGTCTCCTCGATGATCGTGGTGGAGATCGGGTCGAGGGCCGAGCAGGGCTCGTCGAGCAGCAGAACCTCCGGCGCGACCGCCAGCGAGCGGGCGATGCAGAGGCGCTGCTGCTGGCCGCCGGAAAGTGAAAGTGCCGGGTGGTTGAGGTTGTCCTTCACCTCGTCCCAGAGTCCGGCCCGTTTCAGGGATTCGACCACAACCGGCTCGAGTTCCTTCTTCCGAGGCTTCTTCGAGCCGCGCTCCCTGAGTCCGTAGGCGATGTTGTCGAAGATGCTCATCGGAAACGGGTTCGGCTGCTGGAAAAGCATGCCGACCCGGCGACGCAGGTAGGTGTCGTCGTAGAGATCCGTGTCGGTGCCGTCCAGGAGGATGCGACCCTCGCGACTGGCGGTCGGGGTGAGGTCAACCAGCTTGTTGAGCGACCTCAGAAGCGTCGTCTTGCCACAACCGGACGGCCCGATGAGGGCTAGCACCTCGCCGGCGTTGACCGGCAGCGAAACTTCTTTTACGGCCTTCTTGCCAGCGAAGCTGATGCTCAGCGACTCGGTCCGCATGATCTGCTCGAACCATTCCGGCTGCGTGTCGTCGAATTCCTCGTACTCCGCCTGCTGGTCGACGAACTCCGGTACTTCAACCCGCTCGGCTACGCTGATCGGTGCCGTCCGGCCCTCGACCTGGATCTGCCTGAGCGGGGGGACTGACCCGTTCGTCAGGTTCTCCTGTTCGTCGACTACCCCCATTGTTGCTGTCCTTTCCTGCTTATCAAGTTGACGATGAGATTGAGACCGACCACGATCAACATGAGGACGAAAGCGGCCGCATACGCCTTCTCCGGCGCGTTGCCTTCGCCGGCCGGCGAGTTCTGGTAGACGTAGCTGGTCAGGGTGCTGCCTGTGCCCTTGAAGATGTCCAGCACCGGCACGGTGCCTTCGGGTGCGATCTGCAGGGTTGCTCCCAGCAGGACCACGACGACCGCGGTCTCGCCGACGATCTGGGCCATTCCGAGCGTCGTCCCGGTGGCGATACCGCTCCTCGCACTCGGAAGCAGAACCCGCCTAATGGTCGAAGCCTGGTCCTTGCCCAGAGCATAGGAAGCCTCGCGCACGTGTTTCGGCACGGCGTTCAGGGCCTCGCGCGTGCCACCAACGACGAACGGCAGGGCAATCAGGGACATGATCGCACCGGCCGCGAAGAACGAGCGCCCGAAGACTTCACCCCCCTCAGCCGCGAACGAGAACGGTGCCATGAAACCCTGCTGGAAGATCAGCAGGCCGAAGATCGCGATCGCGATCGAAGGTGCCCCGACCAGGATCTCAACCCCGGCCTCGACGAATCGGGCCAGCGCTGCCGGCCGGCCGTACTCGGTCAGCCAGACGGCGATCGCGATGCCGAGCGGGGCTGCCACGAGAGTGCCGAGCACTGTCAGCAGAACGGTTCCGACCATCGGGTCGAGGAAGCCGCCCGTCTCGCTCTGCTCGGTCGAGGCCTCGGGACTGGTGATCAGGACGTCGAGGTTGATGTACTGGATGCCCTTGAAAGCGAGGTAGATGGTGATTCCGAAGGCGATGGAGCAGAGCAGCAGCCCCGTCGCCCAGGCCGTCGCGAGGCCGACGCGGTCGAGCAGGCTCCAGCTGTTCTTCTTGCCGACCTTCCTGCTACCGCCCTGCGACTTCTTCGCCGCCTGGCGGGCCCGCCGCTTGCGCGCCTTGACGCTGGTGCCCTTACTCGATCCCGGCATCGGGCTCATTTCGCACCGATCCCGTAGCGGCTCAGGCGGTTGCGTACCGCCCATCCTGCGAACGAAAGCAACGCGCAGGACAGGATGAGCAGGAAGCCGATCGCGTACATGGTCTGACCGAAGGGTTCGACCGAGAGCCCCTCCTCCCCGTCGAGGATGGTCGCCGACAAGGTCCTGGAGGGTTCCAGGAAGAAAAGCAGTCCGTCCAACGGGTTCGGGGCGAAACCGATCGAACCGGTGACCATCGCGAGCATGATCGCTTCGCCGAGGGCGCGGGCGGTCGCGAGCACCGCGGCAGCCACGATGGCCGGGCGCACTGCGCGGAGGGAAACCGTCACGAGTGCCCGCCAGCGGTTGGCGCCAAGGGCCAGGGCGCCTTCCTTCCAGACCCGCGGGACCGCGCGCAGCGAGTCCACGATGAGAGCCACCATTATCGGCAGGATCATGAAGGTCAGAATGAGCACGCCGGCGAGCACACTCGAGCCGTCGAGCTGGATCACGTAGGCCACCGAGGAACGCATCTCTTCATTGATCAGGTTGTCATTGATGAACGGGATCACGACCAGGATCCCGAGCAGGCCGTAGACCACGGAAGGAACCGCGGCGAGGAACTTGATCACCGGATCGAGCAGCTTCTCGAGCGACACCGGAGCGAATTCGACGATGAAGATCGCCGAGAAAACCGAGAGGAACGTGGCGATGGTGACCGACAGCCCCGAGATCACGACCGTGGACCAGATCAGTGGCCACGCGTGGAATTCGTATACGTAATCGGCCGGTGCTGCAGGAGAGTTGAAGATCGCGCCGAGCTGCTCGTCGACGTTGCCTCCCGCCCCGAACCAGGACAGACCGTTCGCGGCAAACGAGGGCAGGCCCTTGAAAAAGGTGAAGATCACCATCCCCGCGATGAAAAGCAGAATCGACGAAGCCAGCACGCCGAGCATAAGCTCGACGCGCCGGTTCGTCGGATCTTCTTCCTTCGATACCGCTTTGGTACCGAGGGATGCGGCTTCCATTACTTGAAGGGAACCCACTCAGTCGCCGCGATGCGCAGCGCTGTCTTGTTGTTCCGGATCCAGCGGATCCACTTGGCTGAGGCGCCGGTCGGGGCGCCGCGGGTGACCAGGAACAGCGGACGGGTGCCCGGGTACTGTCCTGACTTGGCGGCCCTGAGGCTGCAGGGAACGCCCTTGTAGCTGGAGACGCTGACGCCGCTCTGGAAAGCCAGCGAAACGTAACCAATGGCCAGCGGATCGCGCTGGAGCTGCTGCTGGATCAGGCCGTTCGACGCCTTCGCCGTGGCACCCGAGAAAGTCTTTTTCGGGGTCATGAAGATCTTGTCGAATGCGTCCTGGGTTCCGGAGGCCTGCGTTCGGATGACCACGTTGATGGTCCCGTTTGCCTTGGCTCCCTGAACCAGATTCCAGTTCCTCACCTCACCGGCGAAGATGCTCTGCACCTGCTCCTGGGTGAGGTTGGCGATGCGGTTGTTCTTGTGGGTGGCGATGCAGAGAGCATCCTTGGCGATTTCGTTGAACACGATTCCGCCGGGATCGCTCGGCTTCGGAATCCGTGAAGACATTCCGATCGTGACCCGTCCCCGGGACACGTCAGCGACACCGATGTCAGACCCGCCTTGCAGGATCTTGAACTTGACGCAGTTCTTGCAGGCCTTGATGTAACCCTTGGCCAGCTGCGTAGCCAGCGGTGCGACAGTCGTCGAACCACTAATGGTGATGGTCGGTTTGGCCGCCTGAGCTCCACCCGGAATCGCCACGAGGGCGAGACAGGCGAGCAGGAGGAGGCCCAATACAGAACCCTTTGAGTTCTTCACTTGCTTCTCCTTGTTCTCTCTTTACGAGGCTTGATTGCCGGTTCAGGCAGCGCGGACCGCGGCCTTGGCCTTTGCGCACTTGCGCTTGGCAGTTGCCTTCGCCTTGCGGCTCTTGGCCTTGCCGACCTTGGCGCAGACCGCCCTTGCCTTGGCCTTCGGGTTCAGCACCTTGCAGCGGATCGCCGAGGTGTCGAGCACGAACGGCTCCGTTGTGGCCATCCACTTGCGGATGGACGGGGGGTCGGAAAGGTCGTTGATTGACTGGAACTCGACCATCGCAACTCCCATGATCTGAGGCTGGACATTCGCGTCACAGGACGGCTTGGCGAAGGTGAACTTGCCTTCGAGCCTGTTTCCGGCTGACAACCTGATTGCCGGGTCCTTGCCCGGTGACGCGTAGCACCCGAAGCCGAATGCCGGGACCGCACCAACGCAGAAGAAGTCTTCACTGTCTCCCGGTTCGCCGTCAGGCTGGATGCCGATCACTTCAGTCGAAAACGAATCGATCTGGCGGTTCCCTACGAGACTGATCGAGTAGACATCCTGGTTGCAGCCGAAGCTGTAGCTGTAGGCGTCATCGAATATTGAATCCTTGTCCGGCCTGACTGCCCCGGAGCACTTGATTGAGGGTTCGTCATCCGCCGAGGCGATTCCAGGCTGAACTGCCAAGAGGGCCCCTAGGCTGGCAATAGCGAGG